>CAZBDM010000204.1:860-2139 GCA_964490675.1 uncultured Oligoflexales bacterium | reverse complement strand
TTCAATATTTGCAACAATTGATCTGACATCTTTTCTGTTGTCTTCAAGAATTCCTCTTGTATTACCTGTAATCGCTTTGATATCAGCTACGATTTCTGCAAGGGTGCGCTCACCCTTTTCACCACCAACAACGTTAGAAAGAGCTTGTGTTACTTGCTTAATATCTTTTGCAATGGAGCCCGCGATAGTCATCAGTTGCTGAAGATCGACTTGTGAGTCAGACAGGGGAAGATAACCACCATTTTCGACATATTTGCCTGTATCGGTGACACGAACAATCTCGATAAAGACGTCACCTAATAAACCACGGGTCCGTATTTCGATTTTAGACCCAACCGGAATCTTTACTTTGCTATCCACTTCAAGCTCTACTCTCGTCCGGTTATTTTCAAGTTCGACAGACTTAACCTTACCGACTGTGACACCGTTTGTTTTAACGTGAGTTTTTGGAATAATACCAGCTGCATCGTAGAGGATTGTGTAGTAGACGTGTTGATCGTTTTGCTCAAAAGCATCAGGACTCAAAACGAAAAACATGTACCCAATCGTGACTGCTGCCACGAGGGTAAATAATCCAACTTTAAATTCCGTTCCGAGGTTTTTCATTCAGCTAAACCAGATCCAAGAAAAATTCTTTAAACATTTAAAAATTTTATCGGAAAAACTTCCATCACCTTGAAAAGAAACATGCCATCGATTGTTACGTTTATGCAAACATTTTGCCATGTTCAATTTTTGAGCCTCATAAAAATTCCATGGGGCCTTCAACACGGCCTGAAAAAAACTGTCTAACCACCGGATCCGTACTTTTTGAAAACTCTTTCGGAGGTCCGGAAAGTGCGACTTTTCCTTTGTAAAGCATGATAATCTGATCCGCTGTTGCCATAGCAGCCTTTAAATCGTGAGAAATGACTACAGAAGTTAATTCTTTTTCATCTTGGTTAACCTTAACGATAAGATCGTCAATCATTTCGGAAACCAAAGGATCCATCCCTGTTGTCGGCTCGTCGTAAAGAATAATTTTTGGCTTGGCAACCAGTGCCCGAGCCAGTCCAACGCGTTTTTTTTCACCTGTGGATAACTCGCTGGGATACTTATGCTGAATATTCGGCAGACCGACTTGCTCTAGTACTTCTTCCACTCTTGCTAGCATCGCAGGTAGTGACATACTTGTATGTTCTTTCAAAGGGAAAATAACATTTTCACCAACAGTCAAACTATCGAACAGTGCTGCATGCTGAAAGAGCATGCCGAACTTTCTTCGGTAAATGCGCAGCTG
>CAZBDM010000204.1:0-850 GCA_964490675.1 uncultured Oligoflexales bacterium | reverse complement strand
CCATCAACAAGGATGCGTCCGTGCGTCGGTTGCAGCAGCCCCATGATATGCTTAATCGTCACTGATTTACCTTCACCAGACTTACCAACAATAAAGGAAATCTTGCCGCGAATGATGTGAAGATTCAAACCATCAAGAATGGTCCTCTCTCCAAAGCGTTTTGTAACGTTTTCAAAAAGGATCATGACTACCAAGCAATTTGAATATATGTCATCACAAAGTCACAACCTAATACGGCTAACAATGTCACAACCACCGAGTTTGTCGTTGCAACTCCGACACCTTTTGCGCCACCGGAAGCTTCAAGCCCATACCGACAGGCCAAAGTAGCGATGATAACAGCGAAAACGACTGTTTTTTGCATCCCTGCATTGATGTCTTCCGGGCTTACCAGCCAGATAATCTTTTCCAAGAAAACACCTTGATCGACATCAAATATCCACACACCTGTAACATATGCACCAATCACGCCAACAAATGTAAAAACCCCACATAAAAAAGGTAAGATGACAACGGCTGCAATGAGTCGCGGTGCCACGAGGTAATCGATCGGATCGACAGCCATTGCTTCCATTGCATCGACTTGTTCGTTGACTTTCATCGTAGCGATTTCTGCGGTGATCGCTGAGCCTGCTCTCCCGGCCAGCAAAAAGCCCGTCATAAGAGGTGACAGTTCTCTCGTCAAGGCCTTACCAGTTGCACCTCCCATTAGACCTTCAGCTTGAAATATCTCAAAAATGCCACCGATCTGAAGGCCAAAGACAGCTCCAGTAAAGAAGCCAGTCATCAAAATAATATTGAGCGATTGATTGCCGATAAATTCAAGGTGTTGAAAAACAAGGCTCGACCT
>CAZBDM010000203.1:0-7329 GCA_964490675.1 uncultured Oligoflexales bacterium | reverse complement strand
CTGAGCAGGATTTGCGAGCTTGCGAGCAAATTCCGCGCAAGCGGTCAGTAGTTAGATCTCGCCAGGAAATTCGACGGCGATGACTTATTCGGACACGCAATAAGTTACAGAAAGCAGCATCGATGAGGAGAGTGTATAGGTGTGCGATCGAGACAGAGATATAAATCGCATACGCAAAGAAGCTACGGTAAAAAAAGGTGTGATGGTCATGGAGAAAAGATGCCGTTGGCAATACGACTGATGAGAGCTTGCTTGCAGCAGTAATCTGCTGCAAGCCAAATGCGTCTACACAATTGGGATGAAAGGAAACTGAGGCTCGTTTCTAAGCCCGGTTTAAACTTCTCTAAATGGGCTCATCAACGATTTTTTTTTTGTTTGAAGCAACGTCGTTGCTTAATTAACCTATCGGAGAAATTCAAAAATAGTTTAGTAAAAATAAACAAAAGTGGATTATGTAAATAAAAATAATCACATGGAAAACAAAAAAAGTTCAAAATAAATTTACAAATGGAAATTTAGACAAAAAGAGCGCGCGGCATCGCTATTGAAATATTTTAAACCTACAAAATATTTGGATAAACAGTTTCTTTTCTAAATTATCCCAAAAGAGATCCGACCGCCTTTCAAAGTGTGAAACTGACATCATCACACTTTCTTACCTTATTTCAATAAACATTGGGCTAGGAGAAGATCTAAATGATTTCAAGACACAAACTTAATTGTTTATCCGCATGCGTTTTAAGTGCTTTCTTGACGCTGGCTTGCGGTAGTAGCGGGGACGATTCAGACGATTCAGATAATAACGATGAAGAAACTTCAACAAGTACCTCCGGTGGTTCGAGTACCTCTGGGGCTGAACTTGGCAACGTACTTGCTGCAGCTTATCCAGGTTCTCTTGCTCTTTCTGCCTTCCCGCAGGCCGTAAACGACAGCACTTCTCTTTTACTTCAAGATAAAGAGGTCGAAGATCCAAATGCAGGAAAAACAGTGCGCGATAAAGTTGTCGAAAATCAGAAAATTCTCAAGGGAGAAGCTGAGAGATGTCTTAACCTCGATCTTTTCAAACAACACAAAGGACTTGGTGATGTCAGTTGTTACAACTTCGATAGCGACATGAACTTATCACGTTTCACCACTAATAACGGAACGCAAGAATTTGGTACGGCAGATGGTACGGACGGTAAGGGTGAAGCTTGTATGGTGACCTTCGCAAGAAAAGAAGTTCAAGATGCAGTTGCCGTGATCGATAAAGCACTCGCTCTTGTGTCAGGCATGCTTTGCCAAGCTAAAAAGGATGATGAGAATGTTGCTCTACCCGGTGAGGGAGAAAGTTTGGATCTTGCCTCAAGCTTTGAAGAAGCCGGCGAAGGTCAGCTACCTGTTACAGAGGCAAAACTTTCTCGTCTTGATGATATTGATGGTCAAGCTGTTTATCGCAGTGATATCAAAATCAAAGATCCAAGTGGAACAGAAATGGAAGTTCACTTAGTGCACTCTCCTGGTGAAAATGACACGGGAGTCGGTACTTTATGGTTTATTTCTGGACCTCAAAGCCAAGCAAAACTGCAAGAAATCGACTTCAATAATACCGCAAATAAAAATAGCGTGATGAGTATCAACTATGCCAAAGAGGTTGATGGTGATGATCAAAGAATGCGTGTGCAGGTCAGACGTGCACAGATCGTCAATACGATTGATCCAGTCACTAAAGAGGGGCTCGTTAACTATGCCGGTGTCCCTCAAGAGGCAGAAAACGCCGATATCCATGCGATTAACTACGTTGCTTTCGATGTCAATCCAGAAAACAACGAAGGAAATCTCTCTTATTGGATGAATCCAGGGGGGCGCTTTGATGAGTCAGCAAGGGGATTCTTATTTAATATGACCGCGCAAGACTCCGGAGAGCTTGCTGGTTGCGGTATATCTGGTGCAACAAGCAACGTCAGTATCAGAAAGCATCTCAGTGATCCTGATACTTATGAGTTAAAACCGGTGCGCTACTGGCACCCAACACCAAATGGTGGTAACCAACATCCTGACAAAGATCCTCGCTACGAAGGCAGTGAAGGTGCATTTATAACTGAACAGTGTTTTAGTCAAAGTAGCGAAGGCGTTTATGCCATTGACTCTGAAAAGACTTCCCACGAACGTGGTTATGAAGTGATTGCAACCGATGCAACCGAAGTCGTACCTCCACCTCGACCGAAACAGAAACTTGAAGCACAGTTCAATTAAGAAAAGGAAGGGCTAAAGCCCTTCTTTTTTTACGATAGCCCCTATTAACTGCACCCTCAGCATGACCACAGTGCCTAAGCTATTTGGAGATGCCTATACCAACGGTGATTATTCATACGGTGGTAAAGCATCCGAATCACTAGAGGCTCAGTCAGTAACTTCAGCAAACAGCAGGAAGTCAAAGTCCTCTGGGGGTTGCGGGACGAATGACGCCACTAACGCGCCAAATGGGTGGAATTTTTTATTTTTATTGGCGCTTTTGACTCCAGCGATTTTTCAAGGGTTTATAAAGAGGTATAGTAAGGCAAACTTCACTCATCGATTTTTAGAGCGATTAACCCCATGAAATGTTCAGGAAATTAATTTTCTTTTAACTACTGTCAAATAATACCGAAGAGTCGTCTCAAGAGAGTTTACTCCATTTTTTTAATGAATAAGACGCTTACTCAATCTGGGGACCGACATTATGAAACCAATCCTACTTTTACTATTGGTATTTATCTTTACTAATTGCCAATCGGAAACGATTATTACGAGAAATAAGCTGCCGGGTAAAACCCCAACGAGCGCAAACACTCCTAATACCGACAATCAGACTCCTGCTCCAGAAGACGATGGGAACGATGACGAAGATCCGGTCGAAGAGGAAGAGCCACCTGTGGCGCCAGAGCCTTTTGCTTTAACTGATGGTTCTTCCACAGCCGTTTACGGCATTATTGGGGGTACAAAAATATGTAAATGGGATCCTGCTGCAAACAATGGCGCAGGTGGCTGGGTGAAAGTAACTGAAGATGCTCCGACCGGCTGGAAACTTAGTGGTAAATTTAAAGTCGTTGCTGAGGATAAGGTCTACGCTCTTCTGATCAACGATGGCGAAACAGAACGACAAATTTGCATGTGGAATGGTAAAGCCTGGGTGCAGGTCGTTCCACCAAACGCTCAGGTCGGTCCATCGTTCCAACTTTCTCCTGCTGGAGAGATCTACGCGATCTTTGGATTCGATATCTGTCGATGGGATGTTGCGAGTTCATCTTGGGTTCCCTATACGACTAACCTATCTGCGGCACTTTACGTAGCCCATGACTTCCAGATCGTTCCGACAACTTACGATGCCACAGCCGGTCAGATGGGATTCGATATTTACGCGATTTTAGAAGACGATCAAAACCAAAGAAAGATTTGTAAGTGGGCATGGGGTGCGGACAATACCGTCAACAGTTGGACGCCTGTGACTCCGGATAGCGCTGCACAGACTAATTCTTTTTGGCTCGTCTCTGAGACCGAAATTTATGCGACTTTCGGTATGAAAATCTGTAAGTGGGACGGTACAGCGTGGGCCGATGTTGTTAATACGGTTACGACTGTCGAGGTCAGCAATATGCAGTTTTACGGTGAAAACAACATTTACGCAAACTTAGGTACTGATCAAATCTGTTGGTATGATGGAACCAAATGGAACAAAGTTTCTGAAGGTGGTACACCTGGTCTTCATATCGCTTCTCACAAAGTCGTTTATGCCGTTATTGGTAAAAAAATCTGTAAATGGGACGACGCTGGCAAAACATGGGTCGATATCACAGGTGACGCTCCAAAAGATATTGGTACCTTCCAATTCGTTTCTGAAAATAAAATTTATGCGGTTCTCTGGGACGCTACAGGCAAGCAGATCTGTATGTTTAATGGTACCGCTTGGGTTCCTGTGACAACGAATAACGCGAGCATGGGTGATGCCTTCCATATTTCATCAAGCGGAAGAATTTATGCTGTCATTGGTACGAAGATTTGCTATTGGGCGAACGCTACCTGGAACGATCTCCCTAACCCTGCTGCTGCGCCGACAGGGCTTTCGATCAAAGGTGAATTTACATTTATATCCGAAAGTGAAATTTATGCTGCTCTTGATGACGGCGCTGGCAAAATAAAAATCTGTCAATGGGACGGTACTAATTGGGTGCCAGTTACTCCAGACAACGATAAAATGCCAGCAGGTATCTTCCATAGAACCGGTGATGGAGACCTTTACGCAGTTATTGGTCGCCAGGTATGTAAATGGGACAGTGCAAATGGTGGCTCTTGGAAAAAGCTTACAGAGGATGCTCCAGGCACTTTCGAAATCGGCTCCATCGACTTTAAGTCTGAAACAGAAATCTACGCCGTCTTCACAGGCGGTGCTGATGGAAACCTTATCTGCGTATGGGACGGTACGACTTGGCGTAAGTACATTGATCCAAACGCTAACTTAAAGCCATCAATTCACAGATCTTAAGAACAAAAACGATCAGAGGCAAAAGCGACCTTCTCAGGAGGTCGCTTTTTTGATTTTGCTTGATGACTTAAATATACTGTCTAATCAACTAAAAATATTGATTAATTACCAAATACTCAGGGTTTCCTGTTAAGCGACGATAGCAATTGTATGTCTTCATGGGTTTTCGGGGTAAGTATAATGACCACTGTTAAGTTCATTCGTATCACAATTGTTATGATTTCTTTTTCCCTTGTCGCGGCTTGCGGTGGCCAGCGGTCGGCTAGCAAGGCCGATGAATCATCACCCAGCGCGCCGACAGCAAAGCAAACGACTCAACAAAGCCCTCGCCTGGTGGAAACTGTTCTGTCGGCATCCAACAAGCTTAAAGGTGAAGGATGCGGAACATGTCCTTATGGCGTCGAAGTTAAAAAGAACGCTCAAGGTCAGTGGACCAAAAAGGCCTGTAAGCTAAGTGGTGGACAAGGCCGCAATAAAAATGTCGGTAACACCAGCAGTTGGGGCAAGCTCACCCATGAAAATTTCGAAACTGAAACAATTACCAACAAAGATGGCACCGCGATTACCACAGAAGCTGGTGCGATTTGCGCACATGAATGGATTGGCTACGAAATCGGTCGCTTATGGGAGATTTTTCCCAAGTCTTAGTTCCTCCCTTTTTACTTGGTCATTTTAGATCCTTACCCGTTCATGTTAAGATGAAGGTAGGATTAAATTGATATTTTTTAAGTTCTTGAATCTTCTCCCGATATATAGGCTAGTTCGTAAACGAAGGAGCTTAAGTCATGACAGATACCATTCTGATTGTAGACGATTCTCAAAGCATGTTGACCAGTGTTCGTCACGCCCTAGAAAAAGGTGGGTTTGCGGTCATTGAGGCAACAGACGGAGAAGTTGCTCTTGATCTCATCAAGAAGCATAAAGACGAGCTGTCTATGATCGTCTGTGATCTCAATATACCCAAAGTCGACGGTATTCAGGTGCTTGAGCGTATAGAGAGAGGTAAAGATGGTAAGCCCATACTTCCTTTTCTTATGTTAACGACAGAAGTCGATAAGAAAATGATGCTTAAAGCAAGAGATCTCGATGTGAAGGGTTGGATGGTCAAGCCCTTCAAACCAAATATGCTTCTAATGGCGGTTCAAAAAATCGTCGCAGCCAATAAAAATCGCGTCGCTTAGAAAAACGGGGTTACCCCCGTTCTGTCTGATTATTCCTCAAAAGGCTTAGGCCAGCTATTATCTTGCTCACCAGTAACGACGGTCTTCTGCACTGACGGTATGGCAGCAAGTAGTTGTCTGTATGTCTCTGATTGACGCAACATTCCTTTGATCATCGCAATATTAGCTTCGGCATTGTCGGCGAAGTAAGCCGGTAAAGCATTGGTTATGATATCGATATACTTGTCAGGGCTGGCATCTGGGTTGACCACATGATGCGCTCTTCTGAGAGAATCGTCAACATAAGCAAAGGTGTCACAGCCGTTGATAAAGAAAATCTGATACTTTCCCTTTTGAAATTCTCCCATACGCGCTAAAGCTCTTATTTTTGCCCCTAATCCTGAATGACCATTATAGCTGATAAAGTCTGACACTTTTGTGAGAGAATTATAGCGATTTCTAAACTCATCACTTACGTAACGAATATGATCAGTCAGCATCATATGAATCACTAAAAGCCCATCAGATGTTTCAAACTCTAGGTTGATATAGGGATATTTATTTCCGATTTCATTAACGTCAACATCTCCGATGTTCGAAGAACTTGCAGGTCCGAAATCGGATATAAGCTTTTGATACAACTCTCGATAAGCTCTTACACCGGCATCGTCATCCTTTCCGCCTTCTTTATACTTACCAAAAATAGACGTGACGATGAGCTTTTCGTCTTGCCAAATTTTTTCGTACTCGGGGTATTTTCCTTGCGTGTTTTCTTTGCTGATTGAGAAGCTCATGTCAAAACGTGAGACAAGTGATTTCTCTTCCTCAGTTTCTGAGCGGAGTGGGCAACGGTAGGCTTCCGGCCGGTAGTAATACCACAAAATACCAGAATCGATTTCATCAGTTTGACCCGAAACGCATTCTGAAATGTTGTATTTTTGATGAAAAGCGTAAAGAGTTTGATAGTCTCCAGCGTTCGGAAGAATCAATGTGAGTGTTTTCCGGTAGGCATCTCTGCGTGGCCATGCAACGAGAAGGCGGGCGCTATAACTGATCTCAAATCTGCCATCGTCTCTCTTTTCTTTTTTAATAAGATTGATTTTGGTCTTATTGAGATCAGCAACAGCTTGACGGCCATTAAATTGTCCTACCGTGTACTTTAGTTGGCTTTTAATGGCGGAAACGATCGCCGCATCGCTTTCGTAAATACTAATGATTCTACCGTCTTTAATCACACCATCCAAAGCAATTTCTGTTGCAGAATCGAACTTAAGTTGTGAGCTCGACATATTTGATTTTCCACAACCAACTCCAATCAATACGAGTGTCATCATCATCCATGATGATATAGTTCCTGCCCTCATGGCATCCCCCTATTTCGTCATTAAATTTTCAATGGAAGTTCTTCCAAAAAAAGACTATCGACAAGTAAAGAGGATGTAAAGGCTTGGCCGGTCAGTAAATCGCTTTAGTCAAAATGACGCGGCCAATTTACTCCAATGCCATGCTTCAAGGGTAAGTCGAGCTGAGAGCTCTTGCTATGATAGGGGCTTTGTTCTGTGATGAGATCTGAAAAGAAAAACGGTGTATCAAGATCGTAGTGTTGAATGATGGGAAAAGCACAGGCGAGATGAAGAGAGCAAGTCATCGCAATTTCGCTTTCGACCA
>CAZBDM010000202.1:1584-7374 GCA_964490675.1 uncultured Oligoflexales bacterium | reverse complement strand
TGGCAGAAAAACCCGCCATTACGAACATCACCTTTGAAGGTCTCGACGAACTCAGTGAAGAGGACTTCTCTGAGAAGATGCAGACTAAACTCTATACCATTGTCAACGAAGACTACATCAGCCGTGACGCACAGATGATCGAAAAGCATTACGCCGAAAAAGGTTTTTATCTTGCGAGAGTAACCTACCAGCTTGAAAAAGACGGCGAAAACGAAGTCTCCCTTAAATTTTTCATCGAGGAGAGTGGAAAAGTCCTTGTTGCTGACGTGGATATCATTGGTAACGAAGCTTACACCGATGCAAAGCTGATTAGCTTTCTTGCATCAAAACCCTTCACGCGCGGTTCTGCACTCTCGTCGTCTTCCATCTACCAGGACGTTTTCGTTCAGCAGGATCTTGAGCGTCTTCAGTATTGGTACAAAGATTGGGGGTATAAGGATGTCAAAGTTGCGAAGCCTGTCGTTGCGCTAGACTCAGACCGGCGCTTTGTCAGAATGAACTTTCAGGTAGAAGAAGGTCTGCAATTTTACGTCGGTAAAATTGATATCTCTGGAGACCTACTTTTTCCTAAAGAAGAGCTTTTTGAAAAGATGCAGCTTAAGTCGGGCGAGCTTTTCCGATATTCCAGGTTTAGAAAAGATGTCGAAATGCTGGTCGACAAATATGGCGATCTGGGCTACGCCTATGTTGACGTTAATCCTAAGACCACCGATGATGTCGATAAAAGAACTGTCGATATCAATTACGAGATTACCAAAGGGCCGAAAGTATACTTCGGCGAGATGCTGATCATCGGCAACACCAAAACCCGCGATAATGTTATCCGCCGTGAATTCGAAGTTGCAGATAGTGAGCTCTACAGTGGCACGCGTCTGACAAAATCTAAAAACAATGTCAGACGTCTCGGCTTTTTCGAAGAGATCCAAGTTCTTCGTGAAAGAGACCCCGATCAAGAAAATGTTCTTAACCTGAAGTTTAAAGTCAAAGAGAAACCAACTGGCCAGCTACAAGCAGCGATCGGCTTTACCCCAGCAGGCGCGACGAAGGCGTCGTGGTTTGGGCAAGGCCGCTATGATGAGAAAAACCAGTCTGGTCTTGGTTGGAGCACAAACTTAACTGGTAAATGGGACGGTGATCAAAACTATTCGATCAGTACTGACTTTTTGAATCCGCGGGTTAACGATAGCCACTGGTCTTTAGGGCTTAATGCAAACTATGAGCAAAGAGAAACCGTCTTTAGCGGTATAGAGATCACCGAGGTCAGACAAGGCGCTGGTGTTACGGTTGGTCGAAAAATCATCGAGCTCATCAGAGGTAGTGTCGGTTATAATATTACGCGTATCTATCAAAAAAGTGGCGACTTTATCTTCGATCGGTTCAGAAGTGACGGTATCAAATCGACCTTTACGCTGGGCCTATCAAGAAGAGATCTCGATAATTATCTCGATCCTACAGATGGTTCGAGTCTCAGTCTGAAGCATAAGTTTACCGGTGGTCCGATTCTTGGTGGTGACTTTCAGTTTATGGAAACGATCTTTGATGGACGTTATTACTACCCCATCGATTTTTCCGAAACATTTAGAACAAACTTCAAGTTGCGCGGAGTCTTTGGTCACTTGTGGCCCTACGAAGAAAAAGAGATACCTTTCTCAGAGCGCTACCGACTCGGAGGACCTAACGACCTTAGGGGTTACCGCTACTGGTCGATTAGTCCGCGTTTTAACATCTTGAGATCCCCAACTGACACAAGCTCTTCCTATCCAAAAGGTGGAGATAAACAGGTTTATTTCCAATTTGAGTATTTCGTGCCTCTCATCCCTGAGGCGGGTATCAAAGCTCTCGCCTTTACCGATGCTGGTCGTGTTTTTGATGACGATGAAGAAGTCAGTTTTGACGACTACTCTAAAGATGTTGGTTTTGGTTTTAGATGGGTGACACCGATCGCGCCATTCCGTTTTGAGTGGGCTTATCCGATCGAAGAAGATGGTTCGCTTGGTGACATGAGAGTGATCTTTAACATTGGTTATTAAGGAACGATGGGTTAGGCTAGTGCCAGTAAGCTAATCAGCCGGTGAGCTAAGGATATTTGGAGGTAAATTAATGAAAATATTGGCTTTATTTTTAACTGCCGCAGCTTCTTTAGGACTTGTTCAGACGGTTGCTTTGGCAAAGGCTCAATCAAAATATGGTGTCGTTGATATGCAAAGAGTCATTTTGACAGTTAACGATGGAAAAACAGCACGATCAGACCTCGAGAAAGAGATCAAAGCTAAAGAAGCTGAGTTTCTTACTAAGAAGAAAGAGCTCGATAAAATGAATGAAGAATGGAAAACCCAAGCTCCCCTTCTCAGCGAGCAGGCCCGTTTTGATAAGCAAAAAGAATTCCAGGAGAAATTCATTGCTCTAAGGCAGCAAGAAGCTAACTTTAAAAACTCAATTAAGCAAAAAGAGCAACAAGCCACTCAGAAAATAGCCATAAAAGTCGCCGGTATCGTTGAGCAAATGGCTAAGGATATGAAGCTTGAAATGGTCTTTGAAACCAGCACTTCGGGTTTACTTTACCTAAAAACACCTATTGATCTGACTCCTGAAGTCATCGCAAAGTACAACGGCTCAGAGTCAGGAGCGAACAAGAAAAATACGGCTAAAAAATAGAGTGAAAACCTGAAGGAGAACCCCCCCTTGTCTCAAGAGTTGAAAGTCAAGTTACCTCTCGATATCAACGATATCCAAAAACTGATTCCTCATCGATATCCGTTTCTTCTTGTTGATCGTGTGCTCGAAATTATTCCCAACGAATATATCGTTGCGACTAAAAATGTCTCGATTTCTGATCCCTTTCTGCAGGGGCATTTCCCAGGTAACCCAATTGTACCCGGTGTTTTGATTGTCGAAGGAATTGCTCAAGCTTCAGGCGTTTTAGGAAATGCTTGTAACGAGTCGGAATTTCGTACCTGTCTTCTCACTGAAATCCAGAGTACCCGCTTCAGAAGGCAGGTGATACCGGGTGATACCTTGCGTTACGAAGTCAGGATCAAAAAGCATAAGGGTGGTTTTTATTGGTTTGATGCGGAGGCAAAAGTGGAAGACCAAGTTGCCGCTATTGTGAGCTTTTCGGCAATGATAAAGTAAAAGGATTTGGGGGATCTCTTGGCTGAAGAAACGATTATTCATCCTAACGCTATCGTTGATAAAGGAGCCGAGTTAGGTGTCGGTGTAAAAATCGGCGCCTACGCCATCGTCGGACCGAAAGTTAAGCTTCACGATAACGTCACTCTTCTCGATCATGCAATGGTGCGTGGACGGACGACAATTGGTCGAGGAACTAAGATATGGCCCTTTGCATCGATTGGAACCGAGCCCCAGGATCTCAAGTATCGCGGTGAAGATGCGGAACTAGAGTGTGGCGAAAATAATATGTTCCGTGAATATAGTAACATTTCAATCGGTACAGAAGACGGCGGCGGTAAAACCGTCGTTGGGAGTGGCAACCTACTTATGGTGAGTGCTCACATTGCACACGACTGTATCGTTGGTAATAATAGCGTCTTTGCTAATAATGTTTCGATCGCAGGCCATGTTGAGATCGACGATCATTGTATCTTCGGGGGGCATTCGGCTGTTCACCAGTTCTGTAAAATCGGTTCACTAGCCATGGTCTCAGGCGGTGCGATGGTAACAAAAGATGTCCTTCCTTATGTCACCATGCATGGCAATCGTGCTGAAGCTGCTGGATTAAATCTCGTCGGTCTGAAAAGAGCAGGTCTAAGCAGTGAAGAAATCCGTGATGTTAAAAATATGTATAAACTGATCTTTAGAGCCGATATTTCATTCGAAGAAGCCGTGCATTCCATTGAAAAAGATATTTCAGACAGTCTTCATAAACAGCGTATCTTAGAATTCATCCAAAAAAGTACGCGGGGCTTAAGATGACACGAGCGACCAGTTGTTTTATCTCAGCTGGTGAATTTTCCGGTGATCTTTTGGCGGCCTCACTTGTCGAATCTCTCAAAGAAATCATTCCTGGTGTAGAGTTTTACGGTATTGCCGGCGACGAAATGAAAAAGGTCGGTGTTAAGGCTATTGCCTCGATATCGGAGCTTAGTGTTATGGGGTTTGCAGAGGTGGCTAAAAAAATCGGTCCTTTGCGGATGATTGAAGATCGGATCCTCTCCCATATAGACCGTATTAAACCTAACCTTGCAATTTTAGTCGATTTCCCTGGCTTTCATTTTAGACTCGCGCCGCAACTTAAAATGCGGTCGATTCCTGTCGTCCAATACGTTGCGCCAAAGCTTTGGGCATGGGGAGAGGGGCGAGCAAAGCGTTTGCGCGACGACTTTGACTTGGTCTTAGGACTCTTCCCGTTTGAAGTAGAGTTCTTTACTTCACGAGGAGTTAACTATCAATACATCGGTACACCACAGCTAGACCGTATTCAAAACGTTAAAGGTGTGAAAAGAGATTTTCTTGTTGAAGAGAATCAGACTCTGGTCGCAATGCTCCCAGGTAGTCGACCGAACGAAATTATTCGTATTATGCCGTCCATGAAAGTGGTTAAGGATCTGATCAAAGAAAAAAGAAAGGATTTGACTTTTTTTGTGCCAGTCGCCCCTAATTTAGATTTGCATCAAGTGACAAGCTTTTTGCCGGGAGAGTTGAAACAGCTTGGTGACGGACGCTTCTACAAAGACGATTTTTATTTTATTCATGGTAGAAGCCTTGAATTGATGGCCGCAAGTGATGCTTGTCTTGTTGCTTCTGGCACAGCCACTCTCGAATGTGCGCTTCTTGAAACCCCTATGGTGGTCATTTATAAATTATCTCCTCTGACTTATAAGATTGCTAAAAGAAAAGTAAAGATTCCATGGGTGGGCCTTGTCAATATTCTCAGCCAAAAAGAAGTTGCGAAAGAATACATACAAGAGTTTGCACCAAAGGATGTTGCTGAAAAGTTATCTGATATTTTGTTTGATCAGGCGATTAGAGAAAAGATGATTTCCGAGTTAAAAGAGCTGAAACAGAGTTTAAAAGCTGGAGCTGAGAGGCGAGCAGCAAAAATCATACAAGAACAATATTTTAAAAAATCATGTTAGAAGAACAGTTACTCAAAAAGAAAAAAGACCAGCATATTGCCTTTAGAATATTGCTAGGCACGTTAAGTAATCTTTATTATCTCGTTGTCAAGCTGAGGCTATATTTTTACAGTCACGGTTTCCTCAAGGAAAAGAATCTTCCTGGTGTGACTTTGTCAGTAGGTAATTTGTCGGTAGGCGGAACAGGCAAAACTCCTATGGTCATTGCGATCTGCCGGGAGCTGATCAAACAAGGATACCGGCCTGCAATTTTGACGCGCGGTTACCGAAGTGGACTCGGTTCTTCTGAATATGTTGTTCTCATGAACGGAGAGGCTATTAAAAAGAGTGATTCAGTCAAAGAGTTCTATGCTGACGAAGCAATGATGCAGTCAAATGTTCTAGCCGATGTTCCGGTAATTGTCGGGGCTGATCGCTACCATTCAGCTATGACTTATTTAAAGACCGCAGCGGAGCAACCAAGTCACTGGATTTTGGATGATGGCTTTCAACACCTAAAGATTGCTAGAAATCAAGATGTTCTTCTTCTCGATGCTAAAAGACCGTTTGCTAATTATCAACTCTTGCCAGCAGGACATTTACGCGAGCCAATGTCGTCTTTAAGACGCGCTGGAATTGTCTTATTCACCAGGAGTGAGCTTGGCTACCCAAAAGAAGAAGATCGAAAGCTTCTTAGTGCTTATGTTGATGTTCC
>CAZBDM010000202.1:0-1574 GCA_964490675.1 uncultured Oligoflexales bacterium | reverse complement strand
TCAGCCTGTATTAGCTATTTGTGCGATAGCTAGTCCAGCCCAGTTCATCGAAGGAATTACTAAGCTCAACATAAAAGTCGAAAAAGCTATTACAATTAGCGATCATAAAAGAATCTTTCCGCACCTTATGAAAAAAGCTCTGGGACAATGCCAATCAATCGTTACAACAGAGAAGGATTATTGGCGAGACCCGACTGTTTTTGAAGGTTTAAGTATCCCAACTTTTGTCATTCCTCTCAAGGTCGATATGCCAGATGGTCTTAAAGATTTTTTAAAGTTTAAATAGTCGATCTTGAAAAACACCTAATTACGTCGTTGTCACTTATAAAAGGATGTGAGTGATCCAAGATTTGATCAAGGTGAGTAAATAGTCCAGTTTTTTGTAGATTAAATTCTTCGTTTTTTCGCTTCATCATTTGCAGGATTTTGGTGGTTTACGATCTATTTTCTTTCAAAAGAACAAAGCAGAAACTGCAATAAAAAAACATATTTTCAAGGTATTTCGTATAAAATGAGCCGCGGGCTAAGACAAAAAGAGAGTGATCAAAACGCCTTAGATCAAGGCGTCGAGGCGATTGCGACGCAGATAGTAGATGTGGCACAGCAAGGAACAATCGACGAAGACAACGCAGAGATTAGACGTTTTGTACGCTCGACTAAACAACGTCAAAAAATTGACTGAAAATCCTTCTTTCATGCTTCAATTTAAGTGTATTTCAAATCTAATTTTAATTCGGAAAACTTCTAGTGAGTTAGTGTTTTCTGTTTACTAGGAAAGTATTGCCCAAAGTAGAAAATTAATGATTTTGTGTCCTGGTATCTTGAATTTAGAAGCTTCGTAAATCTATAATATTAAAGAGCCTATCTCTTATTTATCGTTTAACCAGCTTGAACCCGAATTAAAGTTGTTATTTCAACTGGCGAAAATAGATTTAGACGCGAAACCAATAATGATCGTTCTAAAAGGAGTGTTCGTCCTTATCAACGAAAATAAGATAGGGAGTAAACATTGGAGAATAGGAAATGAATCAAGTACCAAGCGATCCATCACCAAGCAGTGGCTACCAGTCAACCCAAGGTAGTCAAACGAATCCGTTTACAGCGGACTTAAAGGGTGAGTTCTCAAGCAACTTTGGAACTAACACTAATGCTGTATCACAGATCTTTAAAGAAGGTGATTACGCCGGCAAAAAAACAAGAACACTAGTTATAGCAGGTATAGCGCTCGTTGTTGTTCTTGCTGCTGCCTACTTTCTTCTTTTCGATGGAACAGGAGACTTCGCAACAACAGACGGAGAAGGCACCGAAGAAATCTTTGGTGGAGAAGAAGGCGAAGATGGTCTTGCTTCAGAGGGTGACGAAGGTGACGAGGGTCTTCTAGGTGAAGAAGATGGTCTTGACGAAATTCTTGGAGAAGAAGGTGAAGGTGAAGAAGGCGGTGATCTTGCCAATATCCTTGATGAAGGTGATACACCATTAGACGCCGCAGATGGAATTGGTGAAGAAACTGCCGGCAGTGACTTAGGATCAGATGTTTCTGGAGCGACTGAATCTTATGGGGGATCGTCTGCTGA
>CAZBDM010000201.1:0-7376 GCA_964490675.1 uncultured Oligoflexales bacterium | reverse complement strand
AGGATTTTTGAAAATAACGACGCAGAAGTGCCGTTTCCGGATGCGATCTAGTTAGCTACCATGTTGAATAGAGGCTAAGTTCACTTTCTCCTTCAAGAGCAAAGTAAGTCACAAGCAGATTATCACCTGATTCAGGAGCGCTATCATCGTTAAACACGATCGCATTGCCTTCTTGGTCGTAGTCCCATTTCTCTTCTGAGATCTTTTCACCATTGACCTCGACGGTAATCTGCTTATCTTGATCGACTTTTTTGGTAAGCTCAAAGCTCACCTTAGCATTTTGGTTGATAATCTTACCGGCAAGCTTATCTAAAAGCTTAGCCCAATCTTCCGTACACAAGTGCTCAATTAAGCCTCCAAATTTTGGATCTTTACCAAGCTCTACGTAAACCTCTCCGTCATCGGCTCTCGTACACCAATCGTAGCCATTATCTGTTTCTCCAGGTACCCAGACAAAACCATTGACATGGAACTGACCGTACTCGGCTTCTTTACTTGCCAAAAAGTTTTTAAAATCGTTAGCGCTAAGATTAGAATCATCATCTGTAACAACGAGAATTTCTTTAACTGTATTTTCTCTCAATTTGAGATTGGTATCATAACGACCATTGATAAAATCTCTTATACGTCTTAAGGCCGTATTACTATCAACATGCTGTTCGATATGCTCAAAACGGTTTGGATCAAGTTCCGGAAAGTTAAAATCATATCCTGTGCGGCCAAATCCAGGAATCTCACCAGCAGCACCAATGGCGAAGACCTGATGATCTACTCCTGGGGTTTCCGAGAACTTTTTCAAAAACATTTCCATATTTTGCTCGAGCTTTCTCTTTTCGGTTCCCATACTCCCCGAAGTATCTGTCGCGATAATCACATCGACTTTTACTGTCGAACGGATCGCTCCAATTCCGAAAAAGCGATCGGAAACTGATCCATCTGCGTTAATAATGAATTCCCCTGTTGGGCTTCCCGTTTGTTCCAGCTGACCCTCAATAGAAGCTTCGGCATTCTCTTCCGAAGGCGCTGGCTCAGCACTTGGTTCGGCTGAATTGTCTGACGACTTCTTTGATCCCAGCTTCGTTTGAGAAGAAAACTCAGCACTGTTACAGGCAGTTACAATAGAAAACAAGAACACAAAAAAGGATAATTTAAGTTCATAAGCATCAATTTTCATCTGTCTCTACTCCTCTATAATCTATGCGCTCCTTCGGAACGAGACTTATGAAAGCTGAGAGAGTGTTTTATATATATTGCAAATATTGCCGTTTTATCTTTATTTTTAAGGACATCAAATAGAGCACGCAGACACTCTCATTGTTTGGAAAACGAAAGATTTATTGATCAACGGGACGAGCTGTCCAGAAATCGGCAGTTATTGCCGTTTTTGATCACACTAGGCAAAGGTAAACTTTATATATGAAGCTACGTTTTGTGATCATTGTTACACTTTTCTTCTTTTGGCAACCAGTTAGCGCCAAAACCCAAATTTCTTTACTCGATGTCGTCCTCAAGACCTCAAATGAAGTTGCCATTGAATCTCTCAAACCGCAATTTTCAAAACAATCTATCGAAAAGCCTTTTTCCCTCAAAGTTAACCTTGCCGATCAATTAGTCGATCATTACGGAAGTTCAGAACTATCTGATGAGCAAAAAACGATCTTTTACCACTACGAAGGCACAATGAATCCATCTGCGACAGTGCATAGCAGTCTTTCAGGAAGATTGTTTTTAGATCCGTCTTTTATGAAACAATTCGGCCACCATAGGGTTTTTCTTTCTCCAAAACAGAATATTTTCGAGTGGCATAGCACCAATGGCAAAGAAATTTCATTTAATACTCTCTTACCTATGATAGCCAAACTGCAAAAAACTGGGGCTCTATCGATCGTCGATCATTATCTCTTCCTGCTTGCTAACCAAACAAAATACAACCAACTGGCAGCACTGATGGATAAACCTAGTAAAATAAAGTTCACCAATCTCTATGTGATTGACTTAAACCATATGACCTCCCACCTTATTTGGAGTCCTCTATGGAGAAAAGGATCAAGCCTTTTTAGTAGAGAAAAACAATCGACTATGAATCGCTTCAATCTACTAAGTTGTGCACGCAAAGATAGCTCTATCAATTGTTCCCTAGCGAAAAAGAACTCCCAAAAGATCATAAAACTTGCCATCTTCCACGATATAAGGCGCAAGATCAAGGGTCACACTATTGCCGAAATTAACTTACCAAACAGCGGTAAAATAAAAGAAATTGCCGAATATGACGATGCGCTAGCAGTTTTAAGCTGGGACCCTCTTTCCATCGCCCTTCTGCAAAACGGTACATGGAGTACAACAAGTATCCCAAAAAAACTTTTAACAAGTGCCAATTCTCTCCACCTTTCACAGAATTATTTAGGCTGGTTGTCAAGGAGCGATGAAGGAGGGAGAAACAAATTTATTTATCGCTCTTATCATCTCAAAGAACAAAAAATAACTGAGCTTGCACGCTTTGGCTTTTCAAATCAACTTGTCAAACAGGCTGAATTGCAACTTGACAGAAAACCTTCTGAAAGGTTTGCCTATGGCAAGAAATGAATATAAGTTTATTCTCAACATCGCTCAATACGAGTACTTGAGGGCTCGTTTCAATATGCTTTTCACACCTGATAGTCATGATAGAGGACAGTTTCGTGGCTATCCGATTATGTCTGCCTACTACGACACTTCCGACCTTAAATTCTTCTACCAAAAGATAAATGGTGAATTTTATCATACTAAAATCAGACTCCGGATCTATGGCCCCTCTCTTTTAGAACCCGGCAAAGGATTCATAGAAGCAAAGTTGAAAAGCAATGACCTACAAAATAAAATTAGAATTGCGATTCCTTATAGAAGGAAGCTTCTTGATCCGAAGAGCTGGTATTATATTGAAGACAAACAAATGGACGAGCTTCTTTCTTACTGCCAAGATCTCTACCACGTTTGTAATGTTTATTACGAGAGATTGGCCTATGAATGGAAAAGCCCATCAAACGTAAGAGTTCGCCTCAACTTTGATAGTAACATCTTGGCACTGCCGAAAAACCAGCTCTGTGTCGTCAATGATTCTCTAAGTCACCAAAGAGTGATTGCGGAAGACCAAGTCATTTTAGAAGTTAAAGTCGACGGAGTCGAACTGCCAGACCTTATAAAAAGAGAGCTCAAAGCCGCAGACGTAAGCCTAGAGCGTTTTTCAAAGTATGCCGAGTCACTTATTCGTATCAATGATTCTTTTGACACATATGAGATTGTTTTATGAACACAGAAATGCTTCTAAATTCTCTTCTTGTTTCAGATACCCAGAGTTTGGGACTAATCGACATCACTTTAGCTCTTCTTCTACCTTTCTTCTTATCGTTCCCTGCTACGTGGGTGTATCAGAGAGTACAGGCATCGAACAACTATAGTACTGCATTTATCCAAAGCTTCTTTTTGTTCGCTTCCTTATCATCAATTATGACAATGATCATCGGTAATAATATCGCACGCGCCTTCGGTCTTATCGGAGCGCTGAGTATTATCCGTTTTCGTAACGCCCTCAAATCACCGATTGATGCCGTTTATATCTTCTGGTCACTTGCAATCGGTATGGCCTGCGGTACTGGCTATTACCTTGCGGCAGTCTTTATCACTCTCATCGTGTCGATCCTTGCATTATCGCTTTACGCAATTGGTTATGGATCTAAAAGTTCAATCGATAGCATTGTTAGAGTTCAAATTGACAACAACAATGAGGATCAGGCAGTCATCCATATCGAGGAGAAACTTAAGGAACGAGGTATCAAGTTCGCTCGCATCAATATTATTTTCGACTCGACCCAGGTCAGTAAAACCTATGTTTACCAAGTATCCGCTGATAACGAGAAAATCATAAGAAAAATTAAAAATGAACTGGAGGGAATCCAAGGAGTGGATACCATCCAGTATCTTAACTCAACTCCATCTTTATTTGTGGCATGATGTCGTTTCTTAAACTTTTTCTAGTAACTATTTCTCTTAGCTCTATTAGCTATGCTCAGGACGATATTGCCGGGACACCGGAGCGTCTCGAGCGTGAGTATAAAACAGCTTTTTGGTCAAAAAACCAAGCTAACCCCAGAAAAATCATCGTCCAACTTCAGCGTCAACTGACCAAAGCTACCTCCGAGAACCGCTTACACCTACCATCGTTCACCGGTCAAAGCTATTCGATTGATCAAACCTTCCAAGGTTTCATATTCAAAGATATTTATCTTGATACAAAAGACCTCAATGTTTTGCAGTCAAGATCCTCATATCGATTGCGCTACCGCTGGAACCGCATCTCTTCATTTGCTCGCCATCAGATTTTCCCCTTTCTGAAGCCTTTTTACCCAACTCGATGCGAGATCCAATTTAAAAGAGACTATAAGGTTGATCCAGTTAGTAAAAAAATCAGTGTCTACGAGTCACGTTTTGAGTTCCGCAATGAAGCTGAGCCGTTTATCTTCGAAGAAAATGCTCCTCCTCCTCCTTGGCCAGAAGATGAGTACTTAAAGGTGGCTCAATCTGGACGTTTCAAAAATTTCACTCTCCTACCGACTTCTCTTTTACGTGAAAAAATAAACCAATCTCACCCTGTCCTTTCGCCTGTGCTTACAGTAACAACCGCTCGTTTTAGAAGTCATGTTAACCTTTTACAAAACCCTTGGGGGATCGGACCGAACCCCGAACAAGTCTTTATCGTGACTCTCGACGTATCAACTTGGCAGAAAACTGGACAAGGCAAAGCTCCCCTACAGCTTATAGAACTAGAAATCGAAGCCGATCGTAATACCTCAACAATGATTGACAAACTGAGTCAAAGCTCCGCGCAGGATGCACTTGCAGAGGAAGCGCGTAAACGCTCCCTATTAGCGCGCAGCTATCTTCATAAAGATCAGAGTAAGATCAATAAGATTCTCAAAACACTCATTCATCAACTCCTCGGCGAGACTCCTTTATCGACCAACTTCAAGTACGCAAGAATGCTGGAGGCCGATCAAACATGATGAAATACCCAATCACTATGCTTCTTCTTGTTTTTTTCTGTCATTCTTCCTATGGGGTGACGGAAAGATCACACAAGACAAGTGCTATGAAAATCGAGTGGGTGCAAGATGTTGAGCTGAAAAAAGACCTCATCAAGAAAGTTTACTACGGCAACTCTAAGATTGGTTTTTTTGAAAGTAAGACATTTACCCTTTCAAGGAATGCGATCAACCTAAGAATGATTCCCCCAACCTACAAAGATCCTGTGCTCTTTTATGGCGAGAAACCGAATAGAGAAATCGTACCTCTTGGTAAGAAGAAGTTTAAGTCGCCGCTTCCGCGCGCCTTTAGAGCTCTTCGTATCAAAAGAAAAGGAAACCTAAAGACCCCTTACTTTCTTGTTTCAGGGGGGCTTCCTAAAAGTAAATATCGTCGTCCCAACGATGGTTCTCTTAAGCCGGTATTGCCCTTTAAAAACAACGGACGCTTCACTTTTCCAATGATTGTTAATAAACTCGGAGAAATTGTTTGGACCTACATTCCGGCCAAAGACGGCGAGCCGTTTAATGAGTATATGATCACACAGCAGGTTTCAAAAGGCGTTTACAGGTTCCTATTCAGTAAAACCGATAGCCATCTGACGACAGTCAATTGGCTTGGTCAAGCAAAGAACACAGTCAGTGTAAAACAGTTAAGAAACGGCCTGCCGATGCATCATGATTTCGTTCAAGCCGGTCCTCATCGATACTACGCTCTCGGTTACAGTAAGCACCGCTACGGTACTAACAAGAGTTATCTAGCTAGCACTATTGTCGAACTCGACAGTAAGCAAGCAAATATGCGGGTTGTCAAAGATTTTGGAGAGATGTTTAATGCCTACAAAACTAAATGGGATGAAGACCGCGAAGATAAAACTCACTTTGTCCATTGGAACGAGCCGAAAGCTGATCATGATTTCACCCATGCAAATGCACTGGTTAAAACACCAAGCGGATTCCTTATAAGCTTCAGACACCTTCATAAGCTCGTACTCATGGATCATCAGTTCAAAAGAGTCAAGTGGACACTTGGCTCGGAAAAACGCGATTCCATGCAGGTCAAAGGGCGTGCAAAGTTTTCCTTTCAACACACCCCTTTCATAAGTAAAAACAATGACTTAATCCTTTTCGACAACGGACTCCATAGTCAAAAGACGCGCGTCCTGGCTCTGTCTTTAAAAGGTAAGCAGCCGAAATTTCTCTGGCAGTTTCCTAAAAACCCGTACTTTTTTAGTAAAAACCGTGGCTCAGTGATCCCTACCAAACAAAATACGATGGTCGCTTATTTCGTCTCGCCAAAAATTAAAGGGAAGTATCCGAAGAAGCTCAGTCGTACTGATCTTCTTATTGAGTTCGATCCCCAGACACAAAAGGAGCTAGGCAGACTTGAGTTATCTTTCATCATCAAGAGTCCCGGCTATCGTGGTCATCCCATCTACAGCCTCGGTTTGGAGACTCCTACAAACAAGGCGATTTTTAAATAAAAGACTTTCACACTGTTAAAAAACACATAAAAGTTTAAAAAAACGATATCATTTTAATCCTTTTATCATGCACTTCTTTTCTTCCCAACCAAAATGTCTGTCGAATCACCTGCCTTAATGTTGTATTTTCTACCCCTCATCGCAAAACGAAAGGAATGGTATGGATACTAAAGAATACGTCAATAACGCTATCAAAACAGAATCAAGAGACTTCGATGCTATCGGTGGTCGCCTTAAAGAAGTACGTAACCAACGCCTTCTCCACGCTGGCATTGGCCTTTCGACGGAAGCTGGAGAATTTCTTGATGCCCTTAAAAAACATATTTTTTATGGAAAGGATCTCGATACGGTCAATTTAAGTGAGGAAATGGGAGACATTTTTTGGTATTGCGCCATTATCGCTGACGAACTCGGAGTGAACTTTGCTGACGTGATGGACACCAACATCGCAAAACTCAAAGCCCGTTATGGCGAGAAGTTTACTGAGCAGCGCGCCCAAAAGCGCAACTTAGATACGGAGCGTACAATCCTCGAACAACAACCTTAATCGACAAGGAAGAGCTTAATGACCCAGCAGAAACACATTAGCCACTTAACGATCGACGAGTTAATTAAGTCTGGTGCGCGCAAAGTCAAAGTTGCCATCACAGACCTTGACGGCATTATGCGTGGCAAATTTATTCACATCGATAAGTTCACTTCTGCCCTTGATTCTGGATTTGGCTTTTGTAATGTCGTTTTTGGCTGGGACAGTAGCGATATCTGCTACGATCAAATTGATTACACAGGATGGCATACAGGATATCCCGACGCTCACGTTAAACTTGACGAAAAGACC
>CAZBDM010000200.1:0-7394 GCA_964490675.1 uncultured Oligoflexales bacterium | reverse complement strand
TTCAGGTGTGCTCTAATTACCTGTAACACCTCTTGCGAAGTTAGACCACCAGAAACAGCCGGTGCTGCAGGCGCAACGCTCACTCGAACAGGGCGTCGACCCTTACCTCGTCCAAAGGAATCACCTAATCCATTACCACCCTTACCACCGTCACCACTGAGCAGTCCGCCACTTCCACTTCCGAAGTTATTGACCTCTCTTCCTGATCCGGAAAGTCCAACCGATTTACCACTACCTATCCCGCCAAGACCACGCGTCTTAGCACCACTTCCCATACCGCCACCGGCACCACCAGCAGAAGACTTAAAGTTGGTGCTTATGGCTCCCGGACCCGTCTTATTAAAGACTTTGCCGACCCCAACACCAAGTTTGCCTAAGTTGACACCGGAAGCTTTATTATTTTTAACGCCCTCCACTCCAGCGACGCTGAATTTTTGATTACCCTTACGCGGAGCGCCTTTCTGGTTCATACCTGAGCCTTTCGGTCCTCCACCCGGACCTCTTTTGACCCCCTTGAGTTTTGGTCCAGGCAGTTTGTTATCCGGTGTTTTGGCACCTACCCCTTTCATGCCTACACCCTTGCCCGCAGGTTGCGGCTTTTTAGGAACCGGCACTGGTTTCTTCGGTGAAAGAGTTGATTTTGTATTGACCTTAACAGGTTTTGCCACCGGTTTCGGCTGAGTAACCTTTTTCACCTCTTTTGGCTTTGCCGGCTTAATGGGCTTAGGCGGCGGCTTAGGAGGCGTGGGGGGTGGTGGCTTTTTTACCTCAGCTAGTTTGATCTTTTTAGGCTTTTCTTTTACCACTTTTGGTGGCGGCTTGATCGACTCTGGTACGTGTACGATCGTCCAAATATCTTCCTTTTCTTTCTCCTCTTCAGTCGGTTGAGACATCCAAACAACCGGAAAGAAAAACAGGTAGAAAAGGATAGCTGCTGACATTAAAGTCAAATAAAATTTATCTTCCGGTTTTGCTCTCGGCAAACGCAGCTCGGGAGGACGGACAAAAAGTAGGAAATATCTAACCGGTCCGTATTTTATATGAGCAATATCTCTTCGACCAAGAGAATGAGAGCCCGATCTAACTTTTTCAACCTTACCACTCTTGCGTAAACGAGCTTCCATGCCCTTTAAGAGTTGGATTTTGTAACCACCGCTACTGACTTTTGCGAGCGGGTGCTTGCTAACATTTTCCTTGCCGGCAGCAATAAAGTTCGCATCAGGTGGCACACCAATTGTTGCGGTTTCGAAGTTTTTATTACCGGGCTCGAAATGATCGACATCTAAAATCGTATCACCCCAATAAGCGACGACTTCTAACACATCGCCACTGGGTCGTGCCTCTCGCGGAGAAAAGAGGACGTCTTTATTGGCTCGCCTAGCTGGTTTGGCAACGTCATCGTCTTGCCTGATAGTTCCAGAAAAGCGAGGATGCTGAGCAGCAATGTTACCGGAAGTTGCGGCTGCTTCAGCCTGTTTAACCTGTGGTGCTGTGGGCGCGTCTCCTGGTGGAGGAGGGGGTGCTTCAGCACCTACTGCAACAGCAACCGCGTCACTAGGTGCTACGTTTACGGTAACCGAGCCAATGGTGAGGGTATCTCCCTGCTTTATCTTTGCCTCTACATCGATTTTTTGGCTGTTTACAAATACACCGGTCTCAGACCCCAGGTCGGTCACCATCCACTGACCTTCTTCTTTGGATTCAAGAAGAGCGTGGATCGGTTCAACGCCTGGTGCTCTGAGCACCACGTGATTTGACAACAACGTACCGACCATCATGGTCATCTGATCGAGTGGAACGACCTGCGGCTGTTGCCCTGGAATTGTAAATCTCAGTTCAAGCGACATTGTTAGCCTTATTAGGAAACTGGTACATGTTATTATTATCCAGCTAACAGGTTAAAATGAAAAGACTTGTTATAAGAAAATATTTATGCTTTTAGCCTTTGATGTCTTCCAACACCCTGAAACCCTTTTGTTCCCAGCTTTGTGGGCCGCCTGGCAGTTTGATCGCTTTGTTGATCATCGACCGGGCTTTTTTTGCATTTTTATTGGCCTGCCACTCGAAAAGCCCACAATTAAACACCGACGGCTTATGATTTGGCTTTTGTTTAAGAACGATATCGCACAGCCTTTTTACTTCAGCGTTCTTACCACGCAGACGATTGACCACAATAAGACCCGAAAGGGTAAACCAGTCTTCAGGAAGTCTTGTCAGCATCTTACGAGCGGTCTCAAAATCGCCATACTCAAGACTGGTAAAACCTAGGTTTAGGAGTGCTGCTTGATATCCTGGTTCTGCTTTCAGGGCTGTTTTCCACATTTGTACTGCTTCAGGGATTCGCCCTTCTTTTTGGGCCATAATTCCAAGGGCGTTAGCTGCTCCCGCTTTGACTTTCGCAAGTTTCGAGGTGAGAAGTGGTTCAAGCATAAATTCAGCAAGTGCATAGTTCTTCTGGGTCAAAGCTGCCAGCCCGACCTCCAATTTAATTTGATCTCTTACGTCGTTATTGACACCTTTTTTAAGTTCAATATCTGCAATTTGTCTAACAGACTTAAAAATAGTTTCTACTGATACACCTGAAAGCCTTTGAGCTGAAACCATTCCTTCGAGGGCTTCTTTTGATTTAGCGTCTTGTCCTTTAACGCTACCTTTCAGACGATTTGATACCTCTTTAGCATTTGACCGACTGACAATCCGATTGGTCAGTTTATTGTTGCTGAGACTGTGAGTGAGAGACTGTCCTCTTCTATAACCTTCAGAATTTCCACCCCCAGAAGGCCTTTGAATCAGTCCTGTTCCTCCGACAGATCCTTTTTCTTCATCAGTACTTGCACAGCTCCAGAGTAATGGCCCAACCGAAATAAGACATCCCAATAAGATCTGAAGAGAGTGTCTGTTCACTTTTACTTCCCTCCTACATAGACAGCCGAAGCGACATTGTAAGGTACTTCACTGCCAACAAAATCAGGAGTTACAACCAAATCCTGGAACTTAAGAGGACGGTTTTGCATACGTGCAATAGCTTCATTTACACGTGGCGTCCAAGTGTTGTAAACGTTGAATTTTTGAATCAACTGAGAAGCTTGATTATAGAAATTTTTAGCTGAATTGAGAGCATCATTAGCTAAAGGCGCAAGCTGCTTTTTGACATCCTCAATCTTTGCTCCTTTGATACCTGGAGGATTTGAAAGTAGCTTGGCTGTATCTTCATAAGCGAAACCGATTTGATGAAGAGCAGCAATACCATAAAATGAATCTTTTGTTGCAAGAACTTGGTTGTAAGCCTGCTCCAACTGAGCCAAAGCCTGGCTTTTTTTCTGAATTGAGGCGTTAAGACCTTCAACAGTGCCACCCGACAGCTTTATTTTTAGAAAGCCTGTAATCGCCGAGTTAGCCTGCAAAAAGGCTATTTCACCGATGTATCTTAAAGCCTCTCCATCTATAGAAGAATTGCCTCGTAGTCGCGCAATTTGTCTTGCGGCGCTTAAAGCTACATTACCTTTACCGCCATAAGCACTGAAGATTTTGTAATAAGCGATCACTTGCTCATTCGCCGAAAGCTTGAACTTACCTATGTAGCTATTATTGATCAACTGTACCATCTCACTGTATTTCTTCGAGCGGTAGGCATTTTGAATCATTTTAGCGACCGCATCTTTACCATCTGCAGGGAAAGCTCTTGCAAGACGCATACAGGTTTTTAATGCCTGGGAAGACTGTATCGCGATCTGAAGTTCACAAGCTCTTTGTAAAGCAGCTGGAGATTCTTTTGCCTTAGGATACTTTTGACTAAAAGAGATATAAAAATTGGCTGCAGAAGCGAAGTCTAAGCGTCTGTCATAAAGCTTACCGAGCTGTAACACAGATTCTTGAACTCTCTTTGAACGTGGGTATTTTTTGACAATCACTCCATAAGAATCAATCGCCTTGGTTATATTTCCTGAATCAAGATAGTCGCCAGCAGCATTGAACCAGAATGAGTCAGCATCTTTATCGCCTGGATATCTCTTCGCACGACTCGCCCAGAGATCACCCCTTTTGCCTTTGTTCTTTTCTTCCTCGATAATGGCAATCTCATCTGCACGCCTCAGACTTTTAAGTTTTGTTCCAATTTTTCCCTTTTGATAAGCGGGGATTTTGAGAAGTTTATTAACTGCTACAATACGTCCCTTACGATCTTCTTTGTAGATGGGAATCAGGTTTTCAACCGCATCCTTACCTTCTTTAGAGCCTGGATACTTTGTCGCCATAACCCAGAGCTTAGTGAGCGCTCTCTTCTTATCGTTGGTGCGATAGTAAATTTCAGTAATAAAGGTGTCACAAGTCTTAATTGTTTTCTTGTCTCCTGGGTACCACTTTGAATAGTATCCACAAGCTTTTATAAAGTTTTTGGCCTTCAAACTAAGTGGTTTTGCAGGTTTTTTAAAATTTGGCTTCTGCTTGAGTAGTTTTTTAAACTCCGGTTCGAAGTCTCTGTTAAAGCTATCAAGCATATACTTGGCGGAATCTTTGTGGATATTTGCTTGCGGCTTACCACTTTTGTCGAAGATGAATGCTTTATTTTTTCCAGCCAAAGCGATTTCAAGATAGATTTGTCCAGATCTTCTGAAGTCTTTTTGGAAGTACTCAATATCGGCCAGGTTAAACTTAATCTCAGCCACTTCTTTTGTTTTTGGAAAGAAGCGAAGGTAAAGCAGATAGCCTTTTTTGGCTTGCGCGAGACCAGCCTTCTTACCACTTTTCTGCGACTGTTTGTGAACAAGTTTTGAATAGTAAAGTAAAGATTCTTTCGTATCAATTGCTGCTTCAAGACGCGTTTTCTTATCAACCCGTCGTGCCCAAGCGCTCTTCGGCCCGTAATTTTTGATGTATCTTTCGATTTCAACCCAAAGGGTTTCCATTCTTCTTAGCTCATAGTTTAGACTGATGATTTCCTTTTGCGCTTTCATCGCATCAGGAGTGTTAGGAATTATCTTTTGAAGACGCTTCCAAACCTTAATCGATCGGGCAAACTGACCCTGATCAGAAAAGGTATTGGCAAGTAAGGTGAGGAACTGCCCGATGAAACGTTCACCCTGATTAGCACGAAAGTAAGCGATCGCTTCGTCTTCTTTTCTCAGCTCAGCAAAAGCATAAACTAAGTCCCGTAGAGCCTCTTCTTTCAGTTTAATGTTGCGTTTGTCTTTCGTTCGGTTGGAATAGCTGACCGTTTTTTTCCAGAACCTTTCCGCATCCTTATAGCGACCAAGGTTGTAGTTTGACCAACCCAATTTAAAGAGTGCCCAACCATATCTTTTCGATCGACGGTACTTGAGAGCTTGCCTAAAATTATTAATTGCGTTTCGGAAATCGTTTCTATCGAAGTAATAATCACCAAGAGAGAAGAAGGCATCACCAGCAACTGGGGAATTTGGATATCGTTTAATCAAGTTAGAGTAAGCGCGAGCCGCTGATTTTTCTTTTCCCAAAAACTGTAGAGAAAGAGCTTGGTTAAAATTGATTTGATCAGCGTTCTTTGCTTTTGGGTATTCTTTTAAGATCTCCTGACCAACCCGGGTGACGCTCATCCAGTGTTTTTTTGAATTGTTGTTGTTCAGACGAGGTTCACGTCCTTTTCGCCCCCCTCTATCCCACTGGATCCAGAGTTTATCATATCTGCGTTGTTCATCACCGGCGACGTAAACAGCTTGCTCTAAGTGAAGGTTGAGAATACGGTTGAGCATCTCAAAGCGGGCGGGTGATTTCTTAGGAAGGCCATTAGAGACATTCCTTAGATATTTTATTGTCTTATTGATACCTTTTATCAGTTTTTTTTCTATGGTCGTCGAATAGATATCGGTAATATTGACATTTGGCCGACCAGACCCACCACCGGCTTTTTTCTGTATGTTACTCTTCTCTCTTTTTCTTTCGATAACATCAACGCTCGTTCGACCTGATTTACGTTCAATCTGTCCATAGACTTGAAAAGTCTGGAGCATACTCAAACCGAGAGCAATAGTGACAATTGATTTTCGCGAAAAAGACATCTAAAAAACCTACTTCTTCTTACCGCATGCATCATCGATGTTATAGACGTAGCCTCCTAATTCATCCTCCCAATACTCTCCCTCAAATGGCCAGTATTCGAGATCCTGACCTACTGCCAGAGGCTTCATATCACCAATAAAAAACTCTTTTTTACCTGGCTTGGCTCCTACATTGAGTCGTGAGCGAAGCTTATCAATCTTACCAAGAAGCATTTCGGCGTTAATCATCTTAGTTTGATTGGATAGTTCAATGAGATACTTGTAGTAATCAACAGCCTGTTGATAGAGTTGACGCCCGACACCATTCCCTGCAGCTGCCTTTTTCTTCGATAAGAATTCTCGCAGTTCTTCACTGAGACCAACGCCTCGCCAAGATCCTGGAGCACGACTCAAGCGAGCAATTTCGCGGTCGGCATAGCGAATCGTGGCACCCGCTTCGTTATAGCGGTCGGTTCGTGATAGGGCATCAATGATGGCCCAGGCCTTTCGGTATCTATTGAGACGACCGATCCTGTAATCATAGACGACCTTGAAGAATCCTTTCGAGTTACCTTTGTAATCGGAAAGCATGTTTTTAATATCTCTTAATACACCGCCGTATCTTCCTTTAAAGGCTTTAAGAGACGTTTTTACTTCTCCGTAACGGCACAGCCTTAAGAAGGTAATTGCTTGCAAAATATAACTCTCAGGGAAGAACCGATTGATAAAGAACGGTGACTGTAAGGTATGAATATTCCCTAAAGTACTATTGTGATTTTGCATCAGAAAAAAGGCCCAGGCAGCTTCAAACAAGGCTTGCAGCCAGTTGTCTGACTCTCTAGGAATTTCAGCATAAAAACGAATAGCTTCGCGGTATCTTTTACTCTCGTAATGCACCCTGGCAATATTTAAGTTGGCTTGTTCTCTTAGCCAATCACCATCCTTATTGTCGGGTGCCCGCGTACGCACTCGTTCAAAATAGCTGATGGCGCGACTATGTCTACCGAAGCGGTTAGCGACAACACCCAAGTGGAAAAGTGCTTTTAGATAATAAGAGCTACTAGGTAATACTCTTTGAAAAAAGTCGTTGGCTTGCTGAAAACGCTCTCTTCTGAAAGCTTCCACGCCTTTATAATAAAAGTAAAAGCCGCGTGCAGCTCCGGGTATCGCCGCCGGATCTACCTTTGCCTTAAAAAGTGCAACAATATGAGATTGGCCGAGACTGACAGTATTATTAATGCGACCTAATTCCTCTAAAGCCTGGCGAAAGAAAGGATTACTTTTGCGAGGGCCTCTACGGACAATCAAACTGTAGTATTTCGAAGAAGCATAGAGAAAGCCCATTCGTTGTAAACTTTGAGCGAGACCCCATTCAGCCTTTAA
>CAZBDM010000199.1:6106-7460 GCA_964490675.1 uncultured Oligoflexales bacterium | reverse complement strand
CTGAGTGGACCCTTCGGAGGCAGGTCACCTGTTGCGACCGGTTTGAGTGGTTATAGCCGCTTAGACTTACTGAAAGACTGGTTTTACGTTAGCGAGAGTATCAATCATTTCAGAAGCCACTTAGGTTATTTAGGTTATTATGTCTACGAAGGTCTAGCGCCCTTATCAAATGGTGAGCCACTCACAACAAACCCGGCATTCAAAGGCTACACAAGAGACTTTCCTCTCGGCTGGCATAGAGAGGCTCTTTGGGGGATCGAAGAAAGAGACCTTCCGATGCGCACTGATTATCATTATCTTAAGGCGCAGCTTGTTGCCTTGACAAAGCTTGAAAAGATCGGTGACTTAAGGCTTGCGACACTTTTACGGATTGAAGGACGGTTTCCAGAGGACTATCCGCCATTGTACGAAGATAGGGTTTTGAGTGCTTCTGAAGGACATTATCTTGACAAGCTTATCAGGACACATCTGAGTTATGAGCGTTTTATGTCGATGTTTGACCAGGGGCTATTTTCAGAATGGTCTCACGAGGATTTGCACTTCATCAACCAGCGTCTTCACCTGATCGATAGAGCTAAAGCCGAGCAATATGAAGATTCGCGCTTGCGCCAGCTCGTTGAGGGCAAAGTCATAGGGGTTTATGATGCGATTGCCATTAACCTTGAGACAAGCCGGTACACAACCATCTTTGATGATTATTTTCTTGGTAAAGATAAGACTGTAAAAGGAGATGCTGCAAAACATTATGCGCGCTCACGCTTACAGGCAGGGCACTGGAGTGAAGAAATAAGGCGGCTGACTTTTTCAAATGCAACTCGTGACTTTTGGAGAGAAACGACGGTCAGAGACATGATTTCCGCAGGCATTGAAGATCGACTTGTCTTGGAACAAGTACGTAAAGCTTTGTCATCACATGAGACACGTGAGTCATTAGTTGAGGCTTACCTCGAATATATAGAGACGTTTGGTCACAGAGAAGATCTTGAGCGCGTTAAGCAGGTTTCAAAGAATTATCCTGACCTCAAAGAAGCATCTGCGCGTGTATCGTTGACTTTGAAAAGACGCTTTCCCACTTCTTTCGCATCATTGTGTGAAAGGGTCGCTCGTGGGATCTGTGGCATCGGGAGCTGTTTAACAAGAAGGTCGGTGCCATAACAGCAGATCTCTCCAGAATGAATTGAACAAGGTTCGTTGCAACCTCGGTCTGTTAGGGCCGAGTAGATCACCATTGCATAATTCTCCTTGTCTTGTCATAATTTGGCTCGAAAAAGTCTTTTAATGGAGCCATAAAAAATGATCAAGACTGCTGCTTGGAAGCGACAGCTTACTTTTGTTACATTCGTTGCTCTCACCT
>CAZBDM010000199.1:218-6096 GCA_964490675.1 uncultured Oligoflexales bacterium | reverse complement strand
TATTGCATTCGGTTCAATGGGTTTTGGCCAATCGATGCCACTTATTATCGGTATTTCTGGACATAACAGTTGTAAGGCGAGCGATGGAGTTGAGCAAGATAGCCCCCTGGGAACGGCTATATATAAAAGAACTTTAGAGATCAAAAGACAGCTTTTAGAAGAGCACGACCTTGACGTTGCCTACATCAGCGCTTGTCATCAATCTGACGGGCTACTGGCTGTTAAAAGGAGCTGGGAAGAAAGCGTTGCATTCGATCTTACGGAAAAAGACGTCAGGCTAGAGCTCGAAGATGAAGTGATTAAAAGCCAAGGATCGCCGATTTACTTAGTCGGTCATTCATGGGGAGGCTGGTTAGTGATGGATATTGCGCACCGGTTTGAGGATCATATTAAAATCCGTGATATCTACACGATCGATCCGATTAGTAAGGTTTGGTGTAAATTTTCAGGTCCGATGTGGTGTCGCAAACCGCCTCTTGATATTTATCCATCGATGCGTCAAAGAATTAACCAAATAAGTCATCGTTGGCTGAACTTTTATCAAAAGAAATCACTTTTTGTTAGATCGGGTCCTATGCAAGAGGCTGATGAAAATCTGCAAATTAACCTGTCTCATACAAAAATTGATCATAGTCAAAGTGTATGGCAAAGAATTAAAAGCCATGTCATTTCAGAAGCCCCCAAGCTTTAGAATATGGTCTTATCCAGAGGACTTTAGACCTATTTCTTTGTAGTACGTCGCGGCTCCCGGGTGGATTTTTGCGGGATCAACAAATTTGACTGTATTTTCTGGCCTTGTATAGCGGCCTTGTGGCAAACGCTTAGTCAAATCTTGCTGACCACGATGGATGGCTCGTGCCAACTGATAAACCTGATTATGATCCATATCTGGTCTCACAAGAATGAGCGACCAAAGACCAATGGAAGCAATGTCTTGATCTTGTCCCTTATAGGTGCCAGCCGGGACGGTCATGCGTTGGAGATGGGGGTGTTTTTTAAGAATCTGCTCTATTTGATCTTTAGAGGGTGGAATAAATCGGCCACCATATGAGCTATTTGCGACTTTAACGAAACCCGGCCATCCGATACCTGCGCCCCATAATGCCGCTGCTTTACCCTCGAGAACTAATTTTGGTCCCTCAGCTGCTTTTCCTAAGATAATTTGTTGGAAATCTTTATCTGGCTTCATATCTAAGCCATCCAAAATATCGTTTACCAATATACGCAGGCCAGATGCTTTTGTGCCAAATGCGATGGGTTTTCCTTTAAGATCTTCGATCGAGCGTGCCTTTGAATCACTACGTACGACAAACATACCGGGGTTCGGGTACATCACAGATAGTACCTTTAAATTCGCCTTGGCTCTTCCAATACCGTCTAAAGCTATTCTTGCTGCATTGCCTTCAACTTGTCCGACATCGACTTTACCAGATTCTAAAAGCTGTAAGTTTTGTCGGCTTCCTTTAGTGGCAAGCACATTAACTTTGATTTTACTCTGCTGGCTGTTGATCACTGCCCCAAGGTTTTGACCATAAAGTTGGAAGCCTCCACCTTTTGTCGCCGTTGCCCACTTCACTTCTGTTTTCTTGTTAGCATGGGCAAGAGAGGCCAAGCCAAAGGTCAAAAAAACAATCAAAAGACGCAACAAAGTCATAGCTCCTCCAACCATCAATGATGGAAAAATTTAACAATCGTATTGAGACATGGATAATCTTGCATGATTACGAACTAAAAGGGAATGCTCAATTTATCTGATTACATCAGTGATGGAGTTGCCAAATCTCAAGACATTCGAGCACTATTGCTACAATAGCCGCCTTGACCCTCAAGGCGGTTTTTCTGTATTTCGTTGCAAAACGGTGAGTGACGCCAGAAAATTATGGGTGGGGGAAGTTTTGATCAAGAAGTTGCTCGTTACTACCACGCATTATTTCAAGCTATTGGTTTGTTCCTTGTTAAAGCTGGAAGGCGATGGCTGAGGATTCCCCGGCGTTAAGGATGGGGTTACTGTCCTTCTGAAAATGGGCATTATTGCGCAAATTTCTGAAAACTCTTAAACTAAAGTCACCGATAACAGCAATTGAAGAACCAATGCTAAGACACTTTACATTGACCGTTTGTCTTTTTCTGGGAGGAGATGTGTCGCTATTGGCAGAAACCTCTTATGACTCATGCCTCTTTTCTTCCTTAAGTCATATGACAGCTGCTACTTATGGCAACGATTGGCCTAAAAGCCCTCAAGCCGTCAAGGCTCTTCTTATGGCCATCTCAGATGCAAAGTTGATCGCCGACGATATCTCGCCCGAAGCTATGACGTCTCTGACACAAGCTATCAATCATATAGAAGCTGAGACGGCTTTACAGTATTTGGCTGCTTTGACCTTACTTGATCGGCGCGTGAGAACACAAGCCATTGCCGACCTTGGCGATAGCTTGAAAGGTATCGATCAGTCGTCTGCCGCTCCGATTTTGCGCAGCTTCTTCGATCGATTACAACAAGATCCGAAGAGTTATCAGTTTGACACTCTTTATGATTTAGTTGGAGCTGATCATCAAACCCTTGTCGAGTTGGCAAAAACAGTATGGCGCGTCGATAGACTTGAGTTTCCAGCTATTGATACATTAGCATCATCAAGACTGCCAGATCCCGCTATTGATGAAGAATTAAAGAAGTACATCGATACTCCCAAACAAACATATGAAACAGCTGGCGCGAACGATGATAGTATATGGATTCAGGGTGTTGCAGAAGTGGGCCTTTTGCAAAGAGAGCTTTATTTGAATCGTCCGGTCAGACAATCTCGTTTTGATGGAGTGATGAGGGGTCTATTTATGGCAACACAAGACGAGGGTATTGAGTCGGCGTTTACCCATGTGGTGATGAGAATCGTTGAAACAGCAATTGATCACCCTCGAGTCTTTTCTCATCGGCCGGAACTCAAAGGCTTATTGGTTGAGATGAGAACTTTATGCAAGACTTCAACGAGCTGGCTCGATGATTTTCTTGCCGAGATGATCAGAGAAAACGATCATGTCGTCAAACAGTTTGTTTTTAGATATCAAATGCAAGGAGCTGCCATCCAGCGCGCTCTTCTAAGTCAACCTTGAGCTGGCGCGCCAAAGACGATTATGTCAGTCAATCTAAGCTAGCCAGCACAAACATCTTTATAGCTTTCAGGGACTTCTTGACCAGGAGCAAAAAGACAGGTCAACTTATAATCGTTATCAGGAATACTGATAATCGCTGCACCGACAGCTGCAGCACAGAAAATTGTTGCGATTGCCAAAGATTTTGTGATGTTGAGAATCTCGTGCATGGTTTGTCTCCTATCTAAAGTCAACTAATTTACTGGACAATCGGCGGCCTGTCAATTTTGTTTAAATCGTTTGAAAAGCCACTGGATTTACTAGGTTATTTTGTTCTAAAAAGATTCGAACTTGGTCAGCTTATCGACAAAGACAGTCGTTTTTTATCAGTCTATTTTCAAGGAATGCCGAAGTCGGGCAAAAAAAGAGACCGAGGACGTCAAAACGTCTGTTGTTCACAGGAATTTGAATCAAGCGGCTGTCGAATTTTTTGGTTTGGAGAGGTGTTGATCCCTTGTTTGAATTCTGCACTTTCGAGAGCAGTTCGTAAGGCTGTGATTCGTTCGATCATATATTCAGGAGATACATCTGGGGGCAGAGAGACTGAACCTTGGTGTACTTGCGTGATCATCCATCCTGTTTCCATTAACATCGTATATCCATGGTTACTCATCTGAGTAGGGCGGGCGCCACGTGCGATCAGATCAAGAATCAGTCTTTTCGTCTCTTCGACATCTCCGTCTTTGAGAATGGAAGATGCAGCTAAGTTTAAAACGCTTGGACCGTAAAGGAAGGGGGACGAGGTAAAGCTGTAGTTTAAGAAAAAGTCAGGCTGTCTGTCTAGCGAGACTCCATAATTCTCAAGAAGCTTATCGGCGGCTTGGCGCTCTCTACCGGTCAAGGCAAGAGCAAGGGCCACTTCAAAAGTGGTCTGACGATCAAGATCAGAGTGTGCATTCAGTCCTTTTCTTACAAGAAATTCGTATAAAGGCGGCGCCTCAAAGCTGTCAGCGGCCTCGAGAAGTGTGATAGAATCCAGCCCTAAAGAGTAACGTTCTGAAAGGCTCAAATATTCATGAGCAAGTAAATAATCAAGCAACCTGATTTGATAAGCGATTCGATCTGCTTCTTCACTGTTGAAGTAGGCTTGAGCAGCGAAGAAAATTGCTTGTAGTGCTGAAAGTCCGTCGGAAAAGATATCGTGAGGGAAGTCATGCACCTCTAACAGGGAGGCACCTTCCGCGAGTCCCTGACCAATAAGTCTTTCAGCTGCTTGATAGATGGCATCAGAATCGATACTAAAGATTGCCCAGAGCGTTAGGACGTTCCATGGGGAAAGATCGGCCTGCTGGGTCTGGCCTTGGAATGTAATGGCTATGGATGCTCTTTGTCTCAGGTCGATGAGTTGATTGTCACTTAAAAATTGCAATGAGTGAAAAACCGCTGTAGGCTAAAACATGAGGCATAGGCGCGATAATGCTGTAATTAGGATCCAAAGGTATGTCTAAAACCGCTGAAACAGAAGCGCCTTTTTCTACCATAAAGCGTAGTTTTTCTTGATAGTTTGTCCCAGCATCAGCTCCTTCTGTCCTTAAGATATTCTCATAGGCATGCATCATCACCGCAAGAATCGGTATGTTTTGAGTCAATTCGGTTTGATTGACGATACTTGCATTTTTCTTAATCATGCGTGTGACCAATTCTCTCTGTTCGCTCGCAAACAGCCCATTTTGGTCGGCTGGGTGAAGAGCGAGGTTTAGTAGAGAATACCCTTGATCACCGTATAGTTGCGTCAGATCGACGTCATGAGACTCTAAATAAGCGATGGCTTGTTGCCACTGTTGCTGCTCGATAAGGTCGTGAAAGGTCTGATCGGCCTTGGCAAGAGTAGGTAAGCAGGCAAGCCAGAGCAGGGTAAAAAAGATGATGTTTTGTCTCGCTTTCGTTGTCATCAATTGTACTTTCGTGAGATTAAACAAGGCTGTTTCAGGTTTAATTTTTTAAGACATCTGCACGGCGGGTAGCGAGCAGCTGATCAACTTTGTCATCGTTGAGGCGCATGGTATCAATCAGGGCCGCGACAAGCAGATCGACCGTCCAGACTTGAACGTATCGATCAGTGCGCCCAATTTTAACAGAAAGCATTCGATTAAAGAATAGCTCAGTGCCTCCCATGATTCTCTCAGCAATTCTCGATAGATACTGCGATTCAGTTGCGTTTTCAGGTAATAAGAGAGCTATTTCTAAATTGTGATGCATCGACTCAGGATCGACGAGGAGTCTCAGAAAATCACTGATGCTGGTCTCTAATCGCCAACTTATCGTCAAGAATGCCAACTCAATTCTGTTCGCAAAAAAGTGTTTATCGCTCTCACTGAGTGTAAATGTTGGGTACTGGGTAGCTGGCATTGGTCGGTAAGGCTCGACAGGTGTGTCTTTGAGTGAAAGAAAGAACCCCCCCTCTCCTTCTTTGTATCGGTCATCTCTTTCCCTGAGAAGAACGCTAAAAGAAAGTCCCTCCCCTAAATCGTAGAATGCATATAAAAACTCGTCTGGACGGTCAGGTTCAATATACTTCACTTGTTGAGAGTCGTGTTCGCCAGGCTCAGCACTCCTGACTTGCAAAAAATGAAAACGTTTCCAAAGCTCAGGGTAAAGGTGTTGCAATGCTTGAAAGTGTTGAACAAAATGGTAGTTACTTCTAATGTTGACTGGCGTCATGTCTTCCCCCATGACATGCGCCAATTTTGGAAACTGTCTTTTAAACTTTTGCCTTAATAAATGGTTTTCT
>CAZBDM010000199.1:0-208 GCA_964490675.1 uncultured Oligoflexales bacterium | reverse complement strand
GCCTTCCAGATGTGCGAGAGTTGTCTCTGGACGGCATCTTTTAATGCTACAGCAGTCTCACATTTGATTGCTAAGGCTGGTGAACTGGCAGATAAGCTCATAAGGCTAAAAATAACAAGATGTTTAAAGAGCGCCATAAGAATTTGGTTCCTGTTTAGTTGAGCAACTAATGCGGTATCGTTTCTGTCTTTAGTCCCAAACGGCATCG
>CAZBDM010000198.1:7165-7490 GCA_964490675.1 uncultured Oligoflexales bacterium | reverse complement strand
GTGGCTGGTAGAAGAGTCAGACCACTTGGCGGTAAATCCTTTTTCGGTGATGTCGTGTTCGTAGGGCAGACCTATGCCGGTAAAACTTGGCGAGGGCCAATTGGATTTCATGTAAAAAGATGTATTCGGTGCGTTTGGCTTGACTAGTAGAGTGTCTGTTCCTTTTACGTTTAAGCTTACCTTGAAGGGAACAGCACCTTTAATTGGGAGATTCTCTTTACTCACAGGCGACTGAATATTGATTGCGGCAACTTCAGCAATCTTTGATTTAAACCGTAAGCGTGTTTCACTCTTGTTCCATTTGATCATAGATTTACCGGTAACA
>CAZBDM010000198.1:0-7155 GCA_964490675.1 uncultured Oligoflexales bacterium | reverse complement strand
ATTTTGGCGATGGAAGAGGTAAATAGACTACAGCCTTGTCGTAGGAAATGTCAGTTGGTTTGGGACTCAGTCTTGAAAAATCGAGCTTTTCAAACTTACCACTAAGCTCCAATTCTCCCTTGAAGATGTTTGCTTTGAAGATGCCTCTCTGACGCGTTGAAACGTCAACAAAGCTGTTAACGATGAGACTGTCAGGATTAAAATAGGCCCAATAGTGCCGATAACTTACTACTTTTTTAACCTTACCCTTTGACTCGTAGGTTGTGACATCTGCAACTTTGTAAGGGATCGCCAGGATTGGGCCAGTTAAGTTTAACGGTGGCGCCCACATTTGAGAAACCTGCTCGACCGCTTCATTTCTGCGCAATTGTCTCTCATCAACAAGTTCATCGATCATCACTTGCGGGATCAGTAGGATAAGGAATAGAAAACCAATAACAAATAATTTAAATAAGATAGATTTTTGAAAGAACTGAAAGAGCTGTTTTGTGTTTTTTGATTCGCTCATAATAACCTCCGAATGATTCAAAATTCACATCTATTATCGTTTAAGGGTGTGCAGATTCGATGGGACAAGGATGCAAAAGCGGTGCAAATGGCGCTCTTGCGGAAAGTGAAGATATCTAATAAAATCAGTCGATTAAGAAAAAGATGCAAATACAGTGCAAGCTCTAAATAAAGTGCTATTCGCAATCCGAAAAGGTAAAATGAAATAGGACCCAAGACCAGATAGGAATGTGTAAGGTGAAGAAGATCCTAGTTGCAGACGATGATCCACATCTTAGAGAGATCGTTAGTTTTTCTCTAAAACAATCAGGGTTTGATGTTGATCTAGCGGAAAATGGCTCAATCGCCCTCGAAAAGTTTTTTGATCATTCTTACGATCTTGTGATCCTTGATATCATCATGCCGCAAATGGATGGCACAGACGTTTGTCGAGAGATTAGAAAAACCTCCCAGGTTCCAATCTTCTTTCTGACTTCAAAAAGTGAAGAAGTCGACCGTATTGTCGGGCTTGAGCTTGGAGGAGATGACTATGTGACAAAGCCTTTTAGTCCACGAGAACTTGTCGCTCGCGTAAAAGCGCTGTTTCGTAGAATCGATATCATCGGCAAGGAAAACCACCAGCAAGTAGACAGCGACTCTGACCAGCAAAAAAAAATTATATACGGTCCCATTGCAGTTGACTTTGAAGCTCTTACCGTACACTGCCAAAATCAAAAAGTAGATTTGACACCGATAGAATTTAAACTTCTTACGACGATGATCCATCGACCTAACAAAGTTTTTGCTCGTTCTGAATTAATGAATCAAGCTTACGATGACAATGTTTATGTTTCCGATCGTACTATTGATAGTCATATTCGAAAGGTTAGACAAAAGTTTTCGGTGTTTGAAGTCGACCCTTTCACTACTGTGCATGGTATTGGCTACACCCTTAAAAAACTTTAGATGAGTGCATGAGATACCCTAAGCTTCACCAAATCTTGTTTTCAGTCAACCTTTTGCTTGTGCTGCTGCCATTAGGAGGGATTGGTGCTTTTCGTCTCTACGAGACAGAACTCATTCGCCAAACGGAAGCATCACTTATTGCCCAAGGAGTCTTTATTAAAGAAGTCTATCTCAGTCATTTCAATCGCATCAGAAAAGGTTTAGATGACGCGGCGGTCGATCACATGCTAGGGGCGAAAGTTGAAAAAAACATCCTTTCTCTCAGCGCTATCCGTCCAGGGGAATTTTATGAAATTTATCCGAAAATAAAGGTCTCAGAGCAGACAAAAAGACCACCCCTCCCGGAAGCGCAACAGACCGAAGAACGTGCTGATGAAGTGAGCTTAGCGCTTGGTCAAATATTGGAGCCGATGTTAAGAAATGCTCAATTTAATCTTTTATCTGGCATACGGATAGTCAATAAAGACGGCATTGTTATCGCAACCACCCGTAGTGAGATGGGTAAGTCTTTGATCGCGCGAGAAGAGGTAAGAAGAGCTCTTTCTGGAGAACCGGTGAGTCTAGTAAGAGAGCGAAAGTTGAATTATGCTCGCCCAACTCATGAAGTGTTTAGTTTTGGCACCTCTACGATTGTTTTTTATGCACAGCCCATCATTTGGAAAGGAAGTGTTCTTGGGGCAGTCGTCCTGTCACGCACACCGCTTAATCTAGCGAAAGCAATGTCAAGACATAGAAAGTCTCTCTATTTCTATTTTGCGATCATGATCTTTATTATCTTAATCGTCACTCTTACGACTGCGGCTTTTATCACGCGACCGATGAAGCAACTGATCGATCAGGCCGAATCAGTAAAGACGGGAAAGTCAGCTCGGGTTTCTCCTTTAAAGAATGCCGGTTCTTTTGAGGTCAATGCTTTATCAAATGCTATCGTTGCTATGGCTAAAGCCATGGACGATCGTGCAAATTATCTCAAAGACTTTGCCAATCATATCTCCCATGAGTTTAAGACCCCTATTGCTGCGATTAAAGGATCGGTTGAGGTTTTAGAGGATCATCTAGGCTCAATGAGCGAACAGGAACGTTTGAGATTTTTTAAAATGATTCGCAAAGATGCCACCCGTATGGAGCATCTTGTTGAAAAACTCTTAGAACTGGCAAAAGCCGAAACGATCAAAGAGTCTCTCGATAGTTGTCTTGTCTCAGCTGCCTTTAATGATTTAGAAGCATACTACGAATCGAGAGATATCAACCTGACAGTCGATAAATCGCACCTTAATGAATTTGAAAAAATTGGCTTATCACAGAGTAATTTATTTACCTGCCTTAAGAATCTAGTTGAAAATAGCCTTCAACATGCAGGAGGCAACACGGCTGTTTCTATCTCAGTCAGGTCACATTCTCAAAAAATCGTCATCACTGTCATTGATGATGGTCCTGGTTTTGATCAAAAGGATATTCACCGTATTGCCGAACCATTTTTTACGACAGCAAGAGAAACTGGAGGTACGGGACTAGGACTTTCAATCGTCAAATCCCTAGTTGCTTCTGCAAGGGGCTCTGTTGCTTTTCCACCAAGAAAATCTGGCGCTGAGGTTGTTCTGGAATTTCCTCTTTCTTTGGCTTGAGAAAAGTCATATGGAACTCGACCCCTCTACTTTCCGAAGACTCTAGCCAGATTTTACCCCCATGAGCAGTTATGACTTTGTGAGCAATAGCCAATCCTAACCCTGTTCCGTTGCGTTTACTGGTAAAGAATGGTTTGAAGATTCTCTCTTGATCTTCTTTTTTAACCCGTGGTCCATTATTACCGATGGTAAGCTGAATAAACTCTTGTTTAGAAATTTTAACCGACTGAGTTTTAAACCAAATATGACCCTTACCATTTAGAGATTCGATCGCATTTGAAAAGATGTTCTTAATCACCCGTAGAGTCTTTTCTTCGTCCAGCATCGCTATTTGATCAGAAGCATAATCGTAGTCAATCTTGAGATGCGGATATTTATGAAAGCTTAGGATCTCATGGGTTGATCGCTTTACAATTTTTCTGATATCGTGACTTTTTTTAGAAATAAAATCGCTACGACCAATCTGCATAATATCGTCAATCATATTATTGACGGATTTAAGAGACTTTTCTACCTCTGGACTTAGAAGGCCGACAATGCGTTTGACTTCTTCGAGTGACTGACGATTTTTGAGAAGCTCAAGCCCTGTCTTTAACATAGTAAAGGGTTGTCTTACATCATGTGCGAGCATTTGAGTTGTTTGAACAATCGCGGCGTTTTCTGCATTTTTCTCACTATCACGGCGGAAACGGTTGAGCTTTAAAATAATTTTATTCGTCGTTTTTAAATATCCATCTGTGAATCGATTGCCAGAAAATTTAAGTAAACTATAGTCGCCTTTCGAAAGTTGCTCTAATTTATTGAGAATGATATCCGAAACCCTTAAAGTTCTTCGCACCAAGAAAACAGCGATAAATAATATCACTGCAACAGAGGCAAGAAGAGACAGCAAGATCGTGTATTGCTGGCTTGATAGGTGGGCTGAGACCATCGACTTGTCTACTCTTAAACAGCTTTCAAAGATAATCATACGGTAATCATTGACTTTGTTGCAGACCGTTAAGAACTCCGTTTTTTCAGAGAAGTAACGGAAGTTTGAGGGATGTGTCTCAGAGATGATAATGGACTTACCCTGAAACTTGCCTTTCAGAATATAATCAAACTTGAGGTCAAATGATTGTTGAAATCGTCGCGTGGTGTTTTCATAGATTTGATTAACGAGAGTATTTTTATAAAGAGCTAAAATGTGACCACGTATTTTCTTTTTACTATCAACGACCGTTGAGCGAAAGACTGAAAATTTTCTGCCGTGTTTATCAGTGACTAAGCCAAAGCTTTGACTGTCTTCTGAGAAGAGAACCGAATGAATGAGGGATCGCCAATATTCTTTCGATTGTCTGTCGTCTAAACCTTCTATTTGACTATAAGTTTTCATATGAGAACGGTCATCAACGAAGATCATTCCGAGCATATTAGAGTCAGACTTAACCACCGAGTTAAAAAAGTCTTTAATACCTTCAAATCTTTGGTATTCGAGAGCAACGAGGAAAATCTTTAGCTTGGTAAGATTATTGAGGTTTTGTGAAAGATAGTGAAACTTATGAGAAGCGTCTTTAGCTGTGCTTTCGGCGGCAATACTTAGGTCTCTCGTCACATCTTCATGAATCTGATTAACGACAGACCTATAAAAAAGAAACCCAACAAGCAGACTTGGTAAGATAGCTATTAACAGTGCAATTTGAATTCGATTATGAATTGCGTTTGAGCTTTTATTCCTCATCTTTTATCCTTTTTTTGATAACCGAGGCGTACTCTAAGATTTCGATCGGAACGACGATCCCTATGCGGTCTGTGAGTTCTAAGTTAAGCATTATTTCACCGCGCGTAATTTGGTAGGGTGGAAGATGTCTCACTTCTATTTTTTCTTTGATAGCTCTAAGTATTTGATGAGCAGCGCCACTTCCAAACCATTGTGGTTTTATACAAATTCCTGCCATAGCTGATGTTTGTGTATGGAGATCAAGCGTGGAAAGGCTTGGTATCTTAAGGGACTGGCGGGTCCACTGCTGAATATTTGGCATTTTTAGTCTTTTATCTCTACCATCAAAAATTGACCATGACTCTAAAATCCAAATCGCATCATCGGTCTCATTGATTTCTTTGACTGCTTTTTTCCAGTCCTTCCACTTATCAACTTGATAGACTTTTCTTAAAGAAATACGATCACTCCTCGCAGAGAAGTATCTTTCAAGTTGTTCGATTTGGTTTGTCGATGACGAGCTCCTATCAGCAAGAACTGAAATGATCCGTACCCTATTATTCGTTATATCTTTTAATAGTTTTAATGATTGTTCGACAGCGATCTGACTATAGACAAATGATATCTGTGCTCTATTAACGGCAGTTTGTTCAAGTTTTGGGAGCGTACCAGAAATTCCAGTGATGATGATTGGCAGCTTAAACTTTGAAAGTTCTTGCAAAGCTAATTGAGTCGCCTGATCGTCACAAAGGACTAGATAGCTAATTCTGTTGTTTTTGATGAGTTGGTCTATTTTTGTATGTTGTGGCTTAATGCCTTTTAAATATAGACTGGTAACCTTTGGCTTATAATTACCTTCTAGTATTTTCTGACTAAAACCTTCCTCTATGCGCTGTGTCCATGTTGTTTGATTATCGCCAAAAACGAGGAGGGCACGAACAGATGTCAGTTCTTTTGGATCAAGCCGATGGGCGGCATGTGCATTTATATATGAAAAAAATATTAGTACTGTCAGGGACAAATGCACGTAAGACATTCTTTTTCTTCTTTTAAAGATGTTAGTTTTAGCCGCTTATTACATTTACTTCAGTGTGAATAACAGGTTTAACTTTCTTGTTTGAAATAGCTCTAAGCGCTGCTTTAACTCCTTCATAGCCCATTTTGTAGGGATCTTGTATGACTAGGAAGCTAAGCACCTTTCTTTGCAGATTTTCCATGAGAAGTGGGTTACTATCGTAACCACCGATCTTTATCTTTCCTTCGAGACCTGCTTCTAATATCGCCTTTACGGCACCGCTGGTTGCAGCTTCGTTGACACAAAAGACAGCGTCAAAGCTTTTTTCTTTGAGCAGCTTTTTGGTCGTCCGGTAAGTCGCTCCTTCATGGGTACCACCGTAGATATCAGCAACAACTTGTATATTAGGAAATGATTGCTTTATCTCACTGATAAAACCATCAGCTCTTTTGTCGGTCGAGGCACTTCCTTTGACCGTCCTTAAAACAACTACTTTTCCCTTTTTATTAAGACCTTCAGCAAACTTTCGAGCCGCAAGTTGGCCTCCTCTAAAGTTATCTGATCCAATAAAGCTAAGATGATGATTGCCAGCGAGACCTGAATCGATGACGATGACTTTTACCCCATGTGCAGTCGCTCTTTTAACAGGTGCTACGAGTGCGTCTCGATTGGTCGGGATAAGAACGATAGCATCTACTTTTTCATCGACATATCGATTGACAAGTTTCACTTGTGAGTTGGTGTGATCGCTAAAAAACGCGCCCTGCCATTTAACATTAATATCAAAGTCTAGGGCCGCTTGTTTGACTCCTTCATGCATTTGTTGCCAAAAGTCGAGATAACTTCCTTTATGGATCACTGCTATCTTTGGTTTTTCTGAGTCGTTTGCCTGTGCATGGGTTTTTTGAACTAAGATGCAAGCTACGACGAGTACAGATGTCGGAAAGAGATGATTCACCAGATCCTCCAAAGGGGGTTGGAAAATTAACGGTACATCGCCCTCGACTGCAACCTCGATGCCAAAATGACTGAAGTGTCAGAATGCTCATGTAGCAGATTTTTAAGTCAATAAAATTAGATAGCTACTCGAGATGGTCAAACAATAATCAGAGCAGCCGGGAGTGATTTGGCGGGAAGTCAATTCAGCTTTGGTATCAAAACTAAACTAGTTTGAAAAATATGTAACTGTTCGAAGAGTTCGACAGTTCGGGAGGTGCTTTAGTGAGAAAGAGCGCGAGTCATATTGCCGGGTTTATGCATCGTCGCTTAAACTTTTGAAAAGTGCTTTATCGATACCGATGGCGTTTTTAATGATACCAAAGAAGACAAATTAAAGGTCATAGTCTCAAATGAACGATCTGAGC
>CAZBDM010000197.1:1892-7512 GCA_964490675.1 uncultured Oligoflexales bacterium | reverse complement strand
CAACGAACGTTATAACTACAGGCTGTCCGAGAGCGGCGCGCTCGAATACAAAGAAATGATCGACACAGCCCGGAAGGGCGACAAGGCCATCGTACCACTGTGCTTGCATAATCGTTTCGATTGAATCAGCGATCAGGTCTCTCGATTGAAGAGAGTAACTCATTCCTTCTGTTCCCATGCTGATTCCATCACTGACACCGATGGTGTTAAAGCGCATTCCGACCAAGTCAGAAGTACTGATCGATTCTTTGACAAGTGCAGCAAGATCATTTAGGTGCATGTTGCAAGTGTTACCTTCGTACCAAACACTTGCGATACCTACCTGAGCTTTGTTCAAATCATCTTCACTTAGTCCAGTTCCTCGCAACATGGCTTGCGAGGCGCCTTGGGATTTGCGTTGGGTAATCGTCGCGCTGTAACGATTGAGTTTTGTTTCTGTCATGTTGAGGCTCTCCAAAGGGGGCTTTTGTCTTCTATTTGTTTTTCTTGTCATATGCGTTGAGGATTGAGTCGATAAACTTGGCGACATCTTGAGGATCGTCAAGATAGTATTTCGCAAAAGTGCTTGGTCGACCGACGTGTATGGCGACGTTATGCTCAGAATGGACGCGGTGCATGTCTTCATCTGTCTTGTCATCACCGAAGGTTAAAAAAGGCTGCTCTTTCTGCCATTCTTCCATACTCAGAACATATTCGACGGCACGGCCTTTGTTGGCAGCAACGGGTCTGATATCGAGATTTTTTTTGCCGTGAAAGACCGAATAAGATGTCTTCATAGTGAGCTGAACTAAAGCTTCAGATAATTCCATTGCTAAAGACTTGGCAAAAACGGGTTCTGCCTGTCGGTAATGCCAAACGATCGACAGGTCTTTTTCTTCAATATGCGATCCCGGTAAATTGCGGGTATATAGTTCAAGAAGTTTCATGATTTCTGGTTTTAGTTCGTTAAACTCTTCGAACATGGCTTGGCTGTGCCATTCTTTACTGTCATGAGTCCAAATGTGAGCTCCATGTTCAGCGACGATTGAGATCGGTAGGTCGGTAAAGTATTGGTCGCAAAATTCTTTTTTCCGTCCGGTAACAATAGCGGTATAGAGCTCTGGAATCTCACCCAAACGACGTAATCTCGCAATCAATGCTTCTGAGGGAACGGCAAGTTCAGGACGTGAGACAATCGGGGTCAATGTCCCATCGTAGTCAAGAAAGACAAAACTACGTTCGCTCGATACGATTTGGTCTACGAGAGCTGATCTTTCATCGCCTAAAAGCCTGCGACTTGAAACAGTGTTAGACTCGCTTAAACTCCTCCAAGCTTCGATAAAGGTCTTCGCCCAAACTTTGTTGTTATTGTCGAGAATTCTCTTGCGCAGAAGTTTCATGCGGTACTGGCGCTCTTCACGGGACATGGTGAGTGCTTTAAACATCGCTTCTGCTACGCCACGTGTGTCTCTTGGGTTTACGATTAAAGCTTCACCCATTTCTGCTGCCGAACCAGCAAATTCACTCAAAATGAGAACCCCTTCTTCGTCGGTACGAGCTGCAACGTATTCCTTACAAACAAGGTTGAGGCCATCGCGCAAAGGGGTCACGACACAAACGTCAGCGAGTTTGTAAAGACTCAATATTTCTTCGCTGGAAAAGCTCTGGAACATATACTGAACAGCGGTATAGCCAGGACTACCAAACTCACCATTGATACGACTAACAGCTTTTTCTACTGCCGATCTTAGGTTGCCGTAAGTCGCTATGTCGGTACGAGAAGGTACGCAAATTTGTAGTAAAGTCGCCTTACCAACGTACTGGGGGTTTTGACCAAGGAAAGTGCGAAAGGCTTCGAGTCTTTCGAGAATGCCTTTGCTGTAATCGAGGCGGTCAATCCCTAAAAATAAGACTTTGTCACTGATGTTGCGTGCATATTCTTGAAAGGATTTACTATCTTCGATGGGGCCTTTTGCCTTTTCGATAATGCCCGCATCAACACCGAGAGGATAGGCACCCACTTTGACGAAACGATCTTCAAAGTAAACTTCGTCGACGTGGCTATCTAAACCAATCAATCTTGTGACGCTTGAAAGAAAATGCCGGACGTAGTCGTAAGTATGAAATCCGATAAGATCAGCGCCTAAAAGACCAGTGAGCAGAGACTTTCTCATTGGTAACAAGCGAAAAAGCTCTGACGAAGGAAAAGGTATGTGGTGAAAATAAGCGATGTGAAGGTCTTTATTTGCTTGTCTTAGAAGGTTGGGTAGTAACATTAACTGATAATCGTGCACCCAAATAAAATCACCAGGCTTACAGACTTCTAAAATAGCGTCTGCAAAAATTTGATTGGCTTCTTTATAAGCGCGCCATTCATTGAAGTCAATTTCCATCGCGTCCGGAAAATAATGAAATAGCGGCCATAGAGTGTCGTTTGCCAGACCGTTGTAGTAAGAGTTGTATGTTTTGCGCTTGATGTCGACTGCCAAAAGGCGCTGCTCTTTAAGGTTTTCCTTTAAAGCTTGGTAGCCGCTATCACTAGGGAAGGCTCCGCAGTGTCCGATCCAATAAGAGTTTGAGTGATTGTGGACCTCTCTTAGTCCCGAAACCAGCCCTCCAGAACTAGGGTTAGAAGTTAGTCTATTGTTCTCATCTTTAGAGACTGTAACGGGTAGTCGGTTGGAGACGATAATTACATTTTTTTCAGTCATACAAAGGCCTTAGTGGGAGCGTCAAGTTGTCACGCCGCTTAGGTTAACGAAAAATAATGCAGCGTGCAAGTTATGTGATATTAAGTGGTTACAGATCCCACGGGCGGCTAATGGCGATGGCCGCGTTGATCAGGCCGACATGCGAATAAGTCTGAGGGAAGTTGCCCCACTGCTCGAGGGTTTTTGGCTCAAGATCCTCACTATAAAGCCCCAAATGATTCGAAGCACTTACAAGTTTGTCTAAAAGCTTGCGGGCTTTCTCTGTTTCGCCGATGCGCGCATAAGCTTCGGCTAGCCAAAAATTACAGATCGTAAAGGCGTTGTCGGTTTCGCCGAAATCGTCCTGGTGTACGTATCGATGAATAAGGTCATTTCCTGCTGAAAGCTGCTCCACGATACATCGTACTTGCGAGGCTGCTCGCGGGTCATCGGCTGGTATGTACCCTAAGTTAATTAACATCAACAAAGCACCATCCATTTGATTGCCGCCTGCAGCTTGGGTGTAGGCTCCAAGTTCTTCATTCCAGCACTGTTCGTCGATGATCTTCGCTGCTCTCGTTTGAAGATCCTTTGCTTTTGCGCTCAACTCTTCATCTTGCAAGGCAACGCCGATTTCGTGTGCTTTCTTTGCTCCTGCCCAGTGCATCAAGACGGTAAAGGTATGAAGCTGTTCCGTACCGCGAAATTCCCAAAGCCCTGCATCACCAGCCTCTAAGAACTCTTCTATTTGTTGCAATAATTCTTTCACCAAACGCACGGGCTGATGGCGTGCTGTTCCAAAGCGACGGTCGAGGAACAGTTGGCTGATCGCTAAAATCATTTCCCCGTAAACGTCGTGTTGCAGGTGTTCGTGAGCCTGGTTGCCGATGCGAATGGGTTGATGGCCTTTATAGCCCTTCAAATGATCAAGAATGTGTTCCTCGAGTTTGCTGTCACCGGCGACGCCGTAGACCGGTTGCAGGCGATCTTTTTTGAGCTCGACAAGATTTTTCAAATAAGTGACAAAACGTTCCATTTCTTCAAACTGAGTGAGGCGCTGTAATGCGTTAAGTGAAAAGAGAGCGTCTCTCAGCCAACAAAATCGGTAGTCCCAGTTACGACCAGTGCCTTGTGCTTCCGGCAAACTCGTCGTCGTCGCTGCGATAATCGCACCGGTGTCCTCAAACTGATGAAGCTTGACAACAATGGCAGAGCGAATCACTTCTTCCTGGTACTCTTTTGGGATGTGGCAATGCTTCACCCAGCGTTGCCAGTACTGCAGGGTCTTTTCGAAAAAATGATCACATGTCGAGAATAATTCCGACTCGAGAGGTTTACCCCAGGTCATGCAAAAATAAACAGGCTCATGGAGTACGAAGGGTTTTTCCTCGGAAACAAGCGTTAAGGAGGCATTAGTGGTTAAACGAATGCGGTTTTCCGCTCCTTCGTATTCGATGTGATTGGAGCCAAACACAGGTTTGGTTGATCGTTTGCCATAGTCCGTCTTGGGATTGCAGCTTACCTTGACGAGAGGGTTGCCGCTGATAGGGCGAACGATTCTAATCAGCATTGTCGGTTTGTAATAGCGATCATACTGACGAAAGCGTGGTGCAAAATCGATGATTTCAAAGCTACCTCTCGCTGTATCAAAAACGGTTTTTAGGATGCTTGAGTTTTCAATGTAAACCTGTTGGCCCTTGCCACCATCCTCAGGACCTATTCGAAAATGCCCTCCCTTGTCATCGTCAAGGAGGCCTCCAAACACAAAACTCGAATCAAATCGCGGCCAGCAGAGCCAAGAGATGTTACCGGTTGGGTCGATAAGTGCGTTATACTGGCAGTTTCCTATGAGACCTAATTCCACGGTTGCAGTCCTTTGTTATTTGACGGTTTCGAGAAGTTGATCAATGTGACCTTTGACTCTCACTTTTTCGTAAATTTCCTCTATTTTGCCATCCTCTCCGATGACAAATGTTGAGCGCACGATGCCCATAGACTTTCGTCCGTACATGTTCTTTTCTTGCCAGACGCCATACTTTTCGCAAACTTTACCGTCTATATCCGCCAACAGAGGAAAGTTTAAATCGTATTTCTCTTTAAACTTCTGGTGTTTTTCGACCGGGTCTTTGCTGACTCCGAGAATCGCTACTTTTCTTCTCTTCCATGTCGACATGCTGTCTCTAAAGTCACAAGCTTCTGTGGTGCATCCAGGAGTCATATCTTTCGGGTAGAAGTACAAGATCACTTTTTTACCAGCGAAATCTTTAAGGGAAACTTTGTTACCCTGATCGTCTTCAAGAGTGAAAGGGGGGGCTTTCGTTCCGACTTTTATAGCCATCTGAGTTCCTTATTGATTGAGAGTTTCTTACCTGCATGTATTTTTTTCAGCTAATGTCCCGTGACATTTAAAAAATTGCCCAAACATTAGCAAGTTGCCAAAATCTTCTTAAGGCTCAAGAGACTTCTCCGATATCACCTTTAGGCTTTGAGGTGAGCTGTAATCAGCAACTAAAACGCTGTCAATACAATAACTTGTAGCATTAAGGGCACACATTGACAAGCAGCATTAAAGCACGACCACACAGTAGTATGCAACGCTTCAAAGAAGTTCAAGAACGATTTATGAAGCGCGAAACAGACTTCTTTAGAGAACGCTCTTCTCACATAAAAAACGCTTACAAGTTTTACCAGAAAAGAGAGCGTCCGGTGATCTACGAGCGCTCCCAGCCTTCGGTTCCTTACATTAGTTCCGCGGCAGCTCCCAGAACGATTGATGCTATTCGCCTCATGGAACAAGTCGACAGGACGACAGCGCCTCTGAAAGCATATACGATATACAAACGCGTCTGATGAAACTGTCGATATCCTATATAATCCTCATTTCGGTTGTTAATTTGACCAAGCAAATCTAATCTATTGTCTTTCCTAAAAATGTTAGGGAAAATAAAAGA
>CAZBDM010000197.1:431-1882 GCA_964490675.1 uncultured Oligoflexales bacterium | reverse complement strand
TCTGAGGATCCAGGAGTCATATTGGTGAAATTTAAAAAATCTAAGATTTTAAAATATAGTGTATTTTTAGCTGTTTTTGTTGGTTCTGTAAGTTTTTTTAGCAGCTATCAGCATCAAGACGACGATCCTTTCGATCCTGATGCCGAATTTCAAAACAGCGTTGATGAGTTAAGAGAGCAACAAGCTCTCGAAGAGGAACGTCCCGCCAGTTACAGCATCACAGAGTACGAAGTAAAGCGAAACTCGACCGTCTACAGTACCTTGAGGGAGGCGCATATCGATCCTGCCGTTATTCATCGAATCGTTGAAGCTGCCAAAGACTATATCGACCTCGCACAAGTAAAAGCCAAAACAAAAATTAATCTTCTCCACACGGAAGATACAACCAGCGAATCTGGATTCACTCTGCATGCACTACAATTCAAACTAAATAAAACGGAAACTCTTGTTATCGAGCGCAATGAGGATAAGACTCAGTGGACCAGTCGTCTTGATAAGGTGGAAGTGAAGAGTGAGGTCGTCACTTTTAAAGGTAGCGTCGATTCTTCTCTTTGGATGTCTGCAAAGCAAGCCGATATGGAACCACAGCTCGTGATAAAGTTGGCCGATGTCTTTGCATGGCAAATCGACTTCAGTCGCGAGGTCCGAAAAGGCGATCGTTGGCGGTTTGCTGTCAGAAAGTTGATGGCTGGTGACCAGTTCGTTGGCTGGGGGCGCATCGTTGCGGCAGAGTACATCAACAACGGAAGGGTTTTTTCGGCGGTTAATTATGTCGACGAAGCTGGTAAGTCCTCTTATTATGAACCTAATGGCGATAGCTTAAGGAAGCTCTTTCTAAAGAGTCCAGTGTCTTTTTCAAGAATAACCTCTCGGTTTCAACGACGCAGATTTCATCCCGTTCTTAAAGTTAATCGACCCCATAATGGTGTGGATTATGGCGCAGCGCCTGGTACACCTGTGAAGAGCGTTGGAGATGGGGTTGTCGTAGAAAGAAAATACGGCAAGATTTCAGGCAATATGGTCAAGATCAGACATAACTCCAAATACTCGACCAGCTACCATCACCTTAAAGGGTTTGCAAAAGGGTTAAGAAAAGGCAGTCGGGTTCATCAAGGAGATGTGATTGGCTACGTTGGAGCGACCGGCAGGGTGACGGGTCCACATCTGCATTTCGCCTTTTATGAAAACGGAAGGTTTGTCGACCCTTTAGGGATAAAATTTCCTTCCGCCGATCCAGTAGGGTCGACTGAGCTAGGAAAATTTAAAAAGCACGCTCAATCATCCCTGGCCATGCTTCCAAAATGGAGCGAAAAAGAAATGGAAGAAGAACGTTCAAATATCGCGGTTCATTGATGCGTGTGATTGACTCATGAGGCTGTCGACCTGAGAGAGATCAATCACCTTAATTCCGACATCTTTAAGAGTGCGAATACTTTCCTGCAGATCTTCTT
>CAZBDM010000197.1:0-421 GCA_964490675.1 uncultured Oligoflexales bacterium | reverse complement strand
TTCTTCGCTTCGATCTCCGATAGCTTGCATGACCGTATAGACCTTATAGCCACTAGCAAGAGCTTTGCGGGCCGTCTTAAAAATAGCTCCTTTTGCAAAGACTCCCACCAAAATGACCGCTTTAATATTTTGTTCCTTCAGCCAAAGATCAAACTCTTCATTTTCAAAAGCATTATCGTACTGATTAGCGAAGTGATCTTGCGAGATGTCTTTTAAACGAGGATCAAGTTTTGCCCCCTCATCTCCCTCGATCGTTGCATAGTTTCGAAACCAGTTTCCGATATGGTCTTCGGCACTATATTCTCGGTTCATGTAAACGACAGGTTTTCGGTGTTTTCCAACGAGTTCGATGATCTTATTTGTATTTTTTATAAGTGAATCAACCTGCTGTTGTGAAATCGGCTTGCGGGCTAGTTCACCA
>CAZBDM010000196.1:0-7517 GCA_964490675.1 uncultured Oligoflexales bacterium | reverse complement strand
CCCCTACACCCCAATATTAATTGAAACGAAAGATCACAGCATTCATTTGGGTATGAGTGGCGACAAAGCCGAGGAAGTCCTTACCAATCTTCATAGAGCACTTATTAATTAGAAGAGAGCGGCAATGACGAAATATACTTTTCTCGATGAAAACTTTTTCAGCCGCAACACTGTAAATGTCGCCGAAGACCTCATCGGTTGTTATTTAATTCACTATTATCGCAAGCAACGGCTTGTCGGCAGAATTGTTGAAACAGAAGCTTATTGTCAAGATGACCCTGCCTGCCACGCTTACACAAATAAGTCTCGTATTGAAAAGGGTCTTACTCCTAAAGGACGAAGTGCTCTTATGTTCGGTCCTGCAGGTCATGCTTACATCTATCTGAACTACGGAATGTACTGGCTTTTTAATGTCACCACTGAAAAGAGCGGCCAGGCTGGTGCCGTACTCGTGCGCGCAGTGGAACCAGTAGAAGGTCTCGCTTTGATGAGAAGTCTACGCCCGAAGATAAAACGAGAGAGAGACTTATCAAATGGACCAGGCAAGTTGACGTTAGCCATGGCAATCAATCAACGCTTTCATGGCGACCCACTTAGTAAAAAAACCATTTGGATCGCTGCTGGTGACAAGACAGCGAAACGCCCCCAAATAAAGACCTCACCTCGCATTGGAATCAGTAAAGCCACGGACTATGAGTGGCGATTTTACGATGCTCACAGTGATTATATTTCAAAAAACAAATCATAGAAGAGAAGCCAACCACACAGGCTGCTCGTTACGTGTAGGAGAACCCTTACCTTTCAAATACTGGCGAAAGATATCTTCAATATTGCTGACCGTCGAAGCGATCACTGAAGGTCTTTTTAGACAAGCTTCACTCCACTCTTTGACCTTGGGAATCTTTTTAAATAATTCAGCTTGAGGATAGATCTTCTCCATCCACTCCATCCTCTGTAATGCAGGCGCAGTGGCCGCATCGACAAGTGAAAACTGTTCACCGGCAAAAAAGGGACCTTCAAGAAGCTGTTCTTCAAGACGAAGTAACTTGTTACCAAGGGACTCTGCTTTTTGATGAAACTCTTCTTTTGATTGGGACATAGACAACAGAAATTGATCAACAACCACCGACGAAGAGTACTCGATCCACGAACGATGATAGGCTTTTTTCAATGGATCTTTTGGATGGATGGTATATTCACCGGATGTTTCATCAAGGTATTCATTGATAACAGCCGATTCAAAAACAACCGTACGGTCAACTTTTAAAACCGGTACCTTTCCAAAGGGTGAAATCTTTAGAAACCAATCTGGCTTTGCACTTAAATCGATATATTCAATTTCGTAGGGGACCTTTTTTTCTTCAAGTGTAATCACACTGCGCTGTACGAAAGGACATAGATTAAAGCTGATGAGTTTTAACTGGGACATAATAACACTCTGCTGTTATATTTTTCGATGGACTTTAAAATAAAAAGAATGAGGTCGCTTAGTGGCCCAACCTGAACATGCTTTTCTCGCATTTAAACCTAACATTACAAGGCTTAAAATGACTAGTCTTATTAATTTTTTCACTATTTCAGCCATTTTCTTTGGAGTCGACATCACGAGAGGATTATCTGGTGAACTGCCAAAAGGCTTTGTCCACTTGTCCGACGTCGCTCCCCATATCGATGTTAATATGCGCTATCTTAAATCAAATAATTTTATTGGTGAGCCGATTCCTGGTTATGAAAGCAACACCTGCATATTGACAAGACAGGCGGCCGAAGCTCTCAAGTCCGTACAAAAAAAAGTCCGTCCTTTCGGACTGACACTCACCGTTTTTGACTGCTATCGCCCGCAGAAGAGTGTTGACTATTTCATGTCTTGGACTGAAAAAACCCAGGATATTCGAAAAAAAGCCCAGTACTACCCAGATATCACTAAAAAGGACTTGGTACCGAAAGGCTATATCGCGGCCAAATCTGGACACAGCCGAGGAAGTACTGTCGATTTAAATCTTGCCTATGATTTTCGATCAGGCTCTAAGAGATCCCTTGATCTTCTTGATATGGGCACAGCTTTTGACTTTTTTGGACTTTTATCTCACACTTTGAATAAAAGTATTTCAAATAAAGCGCGAAAAAATAGGCTCCTTCTAAAAACTCTAATGGAAGAGGCGGGCTTTAAAGGCTTGAAAGAAGAGTGGTGGCATTTTACTTTAAAAGACGAGCCCTTTAAAAAAAAATATTTTAATTTCTTGGTGAAAAAATGATGTTTCAACCGATCAAATTTTTAACTGTTATGCTCCTTTTCACTCCTCAGCTTATCGCACAAGACTTTGATTTTAATCGATTAGGATTTCACAAGGTTATTGTCGTTAAGGCTGACGATTGGCAAACCCCTCTTGCTTCCCTCAGTCTTTTTGAAAGAAGAAAAGACACTTACGTTAAAGTAAAACAGGGAGTGTCCGTCACCATTGGAAGAAAAGGACTTGGTTGGGGAGTGGGACTTCACCCAGGAAAGCTACCAAAATCACAACCGATAAAAGAGGAAGGTGACAAAAAAGCTCCTGCCGGAATTTTCCGATTATCTCATGCTATGGGTTATGCTGAAGAAGGAATCGGTGAGATGCAGTATGAACAAGCGACCCCTCATATCATCTGCGTCGATGATTCAGCATCTGACTACTACAATCAAATCTTTGATCGCCGGAAAATCAAAGAGAAGGACTGGACATCCCATGAAGAGATGCGCCGCAAAGACAACCTCTATAAATGGTTAATCGTTGCGGAGCATAATCTTGATGGAGCAGTTGAGAAGGCTGGAAGCTGCATTTTTCTTCACCTATGGAGTGCTCCTGGTAAAGGTACAGCAGGTTGCACTGCAATGGCCGAAGAACAGCTTACCGATATATTGAGTTGGATTAAAGAGGGTGAAAAAGTCGCTCTCGTGCAAATGCCAGAAAAAGTCTACAGCCAACTAAAACCCTTATGGAAACTCCCTTAAATGTAGTCATCAACAAGCATGTTTATCATCGTTGTTGCTTTGTTCTCAGCTTCATCTATGTCAACCGATGAAGTGGTGGCAGCATCGAGCAAATACCCAGACATAATGTTTTGAATACTTTTAGCGAGAAAAAGGCCCTTTTCGTTTGAAATTTTAAGTCCTATTTCACTGGTCAGCATAAAGTGAATTCTTTGCAGGCCACTCGCTCTAATGTCATTGTGAAGCTTTCTAAACTCCGGACGGATACGGCATTGGTAATAAAAAAGAAGCATCGCCGACAGTTGGTGAGGATACTTTTTAGCCCACCGAAAAGGACTTCGTACATAAGCCCTGAAGCGTTTACTTGCTGTTTTTTCACTAGTAAGCTGCTCACTTAGAATTCCTAGGTAGACATTCATGATGTGTTGGACACTTGCTTTTAAAATGTCGTCTTTTTCAGGAAAGTAATAAGCCACGTGTGCTCTTCTCGTGCCCATTTTTGATGCGATAGCTTCATAGGTGGTCTTCTCATATCCAATGGTCGCAAAACACTGGATAGCAGCTTCGACAATCTCCACCCTCTTAAGATCACCCTTTCGGACCTTGCCAAGAGGAGATTGAAATAATTGTTTTTTTTCTTCAATGGGACCAAACATAGCCCCTTTGTTTATCAGTGAACAATCCTACTTGCAAGAGACTATTTGTACATCTGTCTAATTATTTTTATACGTGCGTACAATTTTTATTGACAAATATTTTCCTTCAAGCGATTCTTGCGGGTACGAGGAGAGAGACATGAAGATTAGGTTAAAATGCCGGGAACAAATCGAGCTTTCCGTAACAACAGTCGGTTCAGGCAAACCCCTTCTGTGTCTTTGTGGTTTCGCTGCAAGCGGTAAACAACACTTTGAGAGCCTTATTCCTTATCTCAGTCGCCGCTACAGAATGATTATTCTCGACTACCGTGGTATGGGAGACTCTTCCAAATCAAGTAAAGCTTATCGATTAGAAGACTTGGCTATTGATGCGGTTTCTATCATGGATGAGCTAAAGATAACCCACTTCTCCATTTTAGCGATCAGTATGGGCGGTTTTATCGCTCAAATCATTGCCCTTATGAAACCGGAAAGAGTCGAGCGTCTCGTGCTTTTGTGCTCAACAAGTAATGGCCCTGAATTTATCGGCCCTCCGCTGCTTACAGAAGAGATGATTTGCAGAGGATTTGCCAGAAGCGGTAATGTCTACGAACGCAGCCTCAAAATAGTCTCTGGTCTTGTTCACCGGAGCTTTATCGAACAGAAACCTGAAGAGTTTGAGCAGATAATTCAAAACAGAATCAAATTGATGGCCGATGTCGATCAGGTTCTTCTGCAACAAAAAGCTGTCGCGCTATTTTTATCCGAGACTTTACCCATCAAAAGAATAAGCTGTCCGACACTCGTATTAATGGGACAAAATGACCGTTTTGTTCCGACGCAAGATGCTAAAGCATTCGAAAAAATAATAACTGGATCGATAGTCAAGTTTATTCCTAATAGTGATCACTTATTTTTCCTTGAAAAACCAGCTCAAGTATCGAGACATATCAAAACCTTTTTCGACACAGAGGACTCAAGTGGATATAGGCATCAAAAAAGCAGCTCTTTGGCTACCGCACGGTTATGAAAGCGGACAACATATTTCAGAACAGTCAGGTATTCCTGAAGACGTTGTCACCGAAAAGATGGGAATCAAAAGAAAATGCCGCGCTAGTTGCGATCAGCACCCTTCAATGATGGCAGTCGAAGCAGCCAGAGCTGTCCTGAAAGACGAAGATCCATTATCGATAGACTGTGTCCTCTGGACTGGGTCCGAATACAAGGACTACTGCGTCTGGTCAGCAGGTATTTTCGTACAAAGAGAGTTGGGCTTAAAAAATGCATATGCTTTTGACATTGCTGCTCGCTGTTCCTCAAATGTTGTTGGTCTTGATTTAGCAAAGATGATGATGACAGCGAATCCAAGGCTTAAAAAAGTGCTTTTATGTGGTGGCCATAAAACGGGAGATTTAGTCAACTATAAAGATGACAAGTCTCGCTTCCTTTATAATTTAGCTGACGGCGGTGCGGCAGTTCTCATCGAAAAAGGCGCAGCTAATCGTATTCTCTCGTCATCGATCATCACCGACGGTGACTTTTCTCTTGATGTGATTATTCCTGGGGGTGGAACACGCAAACCTTGGAGAGAACAACCCCACCGAGATGATTCCTACCTTACTGTTCCAGATATTAAAGGTATGAGAGAGAGACTAGCCGAGAAGTCACTCGACAACTTTATCCGTGTCATTAAAACAGCGGCAACTGAGTCGATGCAAAAACCAATCGACTACTTAGCACTTTTACACATGAAGCGCTCTGCCCATGACGAACTACTGCGACGACTTGAGCTCGAACAAAAACAATCAATTTACTTAGATCACTATGGCCACTTTGGGGCACCGGATCAAATCTTATCACTAGGGCTAGCTGAGAGAAAAGGCCTGCTAAAAAAGGGTCAACATGTTGTCTTAGCGAGCGCCGGCATTGGATATACTTGGTCGGCACTGTCAATCGATTGGCAAGAGCCTTGCTTTATACAAAACAGTATCGATCATTGGCAGCAACCTCTAGATAGCAACGATGAGTTTAAAGATATTTCATAAGGAGACGAAAAGTGGATGGATTGAGAGACAAAAAGGTTCTTGTAACAGGTGCCGCTTCCGGCATCGGCCGTTCAACAGCAAAGCGATTTTTTGATGAAGGTTGTCAGTTGATTCTCGTCGACATGCCTTCTTTAGAAGAGTCCGAGCTGGAAAGTATCATCCCGCAGCGAATGACTTATATTCAAGGGGATCTAACCCAAAAAGAAACCTTAGATCAACTCGATAATGCGATGACAAACGGTATCGATGTGGTCATTAACAATGCCGGTATAACCCGCGATGCACGCATGATTAAGATGACCGACGATGAGTGGGACCAAGTCATAGCAGTCAATCTCACTGCAGTCTTTAAACTCTCACGACTTTCGATCCAAAAAATGATCGATGGACAAAATGGCGGTGTGATCTTAAATGCAGCGAGCGTCGTCGCTCATTATGGAAACTTTGGCCAAACCAATTATGCCTCAACTAAAGCCGGTGTCATCGGAATGACTAAATCTCTGGCAAAAGAAGTCGGTAAGTACGGCATTCGTGTCAATGCAGTTGCACCTGGATTTATCGGTACGCCTATGGTTCAGAAAATGCCGGAAAAAGTATTAAATATGATGTCCGAAAAGTCCGCTCTCAAACGCATCGGTACCCCCGAAGAAATCGCTTCGGCATACGCATTTTTAGCAAGTGATGAAGCAAAATTTATTACCGGTACTTGTCTTAATGTTGATGGAGGGCTTGTCGTCTAGTGGAGATCAACTATCACATTGATAACCCTGAAATAACCGACAAACCTTGGATGGTACTTGTTAATGGCCTATTTGCAAGCCTTGAAAGTTGGTCTGGTCTCTATCAAGATCTAACCCCATACTTCAGGATCTTGCGCTATGATAGCAGGGGTCAAGGTAAGAGTTTTAAACCAAAAGGCCCATATACTCTTAAAGATCACGTCGAAGATCTCAAATCTCTTTTAGATGAGGTAGGTATAGAAAAGGCGATCTTTTTAGGCCTTTCAAATGGCGGCAGGATCGCCCTTTCTCTTGGAGAGACCCACCCTGAAAGAGTGCAAGCAATCGTCGCTGGTGATACTTACGCTAAGCTAACAGAACTTCTAAAACTGAAGCTCGAAAGTTGGCGCAGTGCCCACCTTGTTGGAGGTCCGTTTCATCGTTTCGATATTGCTGCACCTTGGGTTTGGGGGGAATCCGTTGCAGAGAGTCACAGAGAGCTGATTGAACAGTACCGCGAGAAAGCTGGGGAAATCGATGAGCAGGCGCTTCTTGGCCTTCTTGATGGTGCTCTTGAAGACGAGGAGATACACCTCGATCAGATCGAGGCACCTATATTGTTGTTCGTTGGCGAAGAAGATGTCTTAACCCCTCCTTTTCTTCACCAAAAAATGGCCAAAAAGATCTCATTGGAAAATCCCATCGTTATTCCAGGTGGGCATGCTTCTTTAATCGAGCACCCAGATAGTTTTAAAAAGTTTATTTTAAAGCCTCTTTTAGAGATGGTGCCATCCTAGAGGGAGACAACCATGCAGCAAATACATAAAAAGCCGTGGATTTCTTTTCTTATTGAAAACGCTCACGCATATCCAGAAAAGATTGCTGTCAAACAGCTTGAAACTGGCAAGAGCCTGACTTACGCGCAGTTATTGCATGAATCCACTAGCTGGGCGGCAACCTTACAGGAACTCGGTGTTAAGCAAGGTGATCGCATCTGCTATTGGTCAAAAAATTCCCTCGAACATCTTAGTTTGTTTTTTGCTTGCGCAAGCTTTGGCGCAATTTTTGTTCCGCTCAATACTCGCCTGGCAGAAAAAGAAGTCTCTGATATCATCACACGCGTCAGACCAAAATTTACTTTTTTTAAGGG
>CAZBDM010000195.1:0-7555 GCA_964490675.1 uncultured Oligoflexales bacterium | reverse complement strand
CACCGTACATACCTTTACCACCAAACTTTGGCAATAAAGCTGGGTGGATATTAATGATCTTTTCGTTGAATTCCTCTACCACGGGGAACTTCTTAAGAAAACCCGCTAGCGCAATCCATTGGGCACCCACTTTTTTGAGCCAATTAGATAGCGAAGTTTTAAGTTCATCATCATCGGGACGGTTGAAATCGACAACCAGTAGGGGAAGCCTGTGTCGTTTAGCAATCTCAACACCTTTGCAGTCTGGCCTCGACGAAATGACGCCACAGATTTGATAATTTAGACCTTCGTCCTGCTTCTCAATAAGATTTTTGAGGCTGCGCCCGCTTCCCGAAAGAGCCACGACAACTCTTCCGCTTTGTGAATGGCCATCAGGTTTATTCATGATCAAAAAAGACCTCGTCTTTTTCTTTAAGACCGTTCCAAAAGGCGGCAGCATCTTGCTCTTTTGATCCTTCTGGCTTCAGTTTATGGACTAAAACTGTGCCTTTGCCGGTAGCTACTTTAATCTGCTTGTTAGGCTTGTCATAAGTGAGCATACCTGGCTCTTTTGAGCTGCTGTCTTCATCGGAAGATTTGATATCAGTCAGGCCGATGCGGCGTCCTTTGATAAAACTGAAACTTCCCGGCCATGGATAGAGTGCTCGAAAGCGATTTAAAATGGCCTGTGCATCAAGATGCCAATCGATCCGCCCATCTTCTTTTGCTATTTTTTTACAGTGGGACACTTTTGTTTCGTTTTGAGGCATTCCGGTAAATCCGCGATCGGCGAGCTTTTCAAGAGAAGTAAGAAGCAGTTCGGCGCTTTCTTTAAAGAGTCTTTTTAAAAGAATATCGGCCGTTTCATCAGCAGCGATTTGGTATTCCTTTTGAGAGATGATGTTACCAGCATCAAGCGCTTTAACGGTAAAGAGGACAGACACACCAGTCTTTTCATCGCCTTCAAGAAGGCTAGCTTGCACGGGCGTTGCTCCGCGGTATTTTGGCAATAAAGAGGGGTGGATATTGATGGTTGCTCGTTTGGGGATCTTGAGAAAATCATCCGTTAAAATTTGGCCATAAGCTGCCGTGACGGCGACGTCTGGCGCAAGACTTGCAAATTCTTTGAGAAACTCCGCCGCATTTGCCTTCTCTGGCTGGAGAGTAAGGATTCCCTGGTCTTTGGCAAAAGAGGCAACGGCAGGGTCGACCAGCTTTTTCCCCCGGCCAGCGCGCCGGGGTGGCTGGCTCACAACGGCGATGACCTGATGGTCTGGGTGGCTGATGAGAGCTTCTAGTGGGGGAATAACTTCTTCGGGTGAACCTAAAAAAACAATTTTCATAATGATTCCGTTGCCTAAAACAGTAACAAAGAATATTCATATCAAAATTCCCTAAAACTTGCCAAAGTGCCGCAACTCTTTCGTTTAACCCTTTGTATTAATTGGATAAATTGCTTTAATTTGGGGATGACTCATGGATTGAGAGTGCCATCCGATAAGTCGCTTTGAGAAGTCAGGCAGGGCAAATTAAAAATCTCCACCGAGATTTCCCTACCAGACGGGCCCATGCGATAACGGAGTGACACTCAATGAACATTCGATCGGTTTGTCTATCAGCCGCAGTAGCATTCACTTTATCAATTCTGGCTTCATCAAGCGTTTTTGCTTTTGGTGGAGCTTTTGATTTCCCTCAACTCAAAGCTCCAGAGCAAAGCAAAACAAAAAAAGTCAGATATCATGGCTTTAAAAATAAACAATATGCAAGCTTAGGATTTCAACTTTTTAACCTGCAAGCAGTTGATCTCAATACAGCAGTGAAAAGTTTTGCTTACGAAAACGGTGTTAGCTCGCTTATTGCGATCTTACCCGTGAGTCAAGGGGTGACCAACCTCACTGGTCGCAAGTCGCAGACGTTCGGATTCTTTTTGAATGGCTTTCCAGTCTGTGATGCGTACGTAAACGCTTATCAAATTGACAACGATGAGCCCTTTGTCAACGGGCGCCTTCCTCTTTTTAAACCAAGACTTGATTACAGTTATTCTGACTGGGGTGATAAAGCGGAAGCTTTTACGCGCACTCTAGAATTTTTAGCCGAGCAAGACGATAGTGATACATCACGATCGAAACTGTTGACCGCTGAGGCCTGTATTTTAGCGGACGGAGAATCCTCAAAACCTGTCTGGGAGATGATCGTTTCTCACGGTGGGCTGACTTATAAAGCGATCTCTAATACGGATTATATTTACTCACTGAATAAATATTTTTTCGATGTCACAGGATCGTTAACAATCTATTCCAAAAACCCTGATGATGGTACTCTTGAAACGATTAGTGTCGAGCTGAGCGGCGACTCAACATTGACAAACGATGAGCTATTTACTTCGGTGGAAAGTGGTTCACGGGCAACGAGAAGTGATCATATTTTTAATTATTCTGCAAGCGCCCCAGAGTTTGCCGAAGTCAACGCTTTTGGGCATGCCTACCAGATGAATCAATGGTTTAAAAGCCTTGGTTTTGAATGGAACACCGATGCCTTAGATATTCAGGTGAATGAAAAAATTCCAGCTGGTAAAGGTAGAACAAGCGCCAATAACGCCGTCTATAGGCCCACTGGCTTTGACGGAAAGTCGGGTCCTCTTATCGCACTAGGCAAGGGAGATGGTTCAGTCTTAAAAAACCTTCATTTGGACTTTGATGTTGTCAGTCATGAGTTTGGTCACCACATTATCTTTAAGAACATAAAAAATACTAGACTTGTCGAAGAGGGTGAAGATTTAAACCACTCTGGATCGCTGCATGAAGGATTGGCAGACTTTTTCACCTTTGCAAAAACAGGTGATAACTGTCTTGGAGAATCTATTTGCGGCCCGAATAGCCAAGGGGCCTGTTTTGTCATCAATGAGTGTTTAAGAACGGCAAACAACGAAATTAAATATAACGATGCACAGTACCAGAGTTTTGGAGCTGGGGTTCACCTAAAAGGTCAACTTGTATCCGGCTACCTATGGGACATTAGAGAAGACGATGATGTCGATAACGAAGAGCTTACCAAGCTTGTTTTCAATGCACTTTCTTATATGCCTGAATCTAGTAATTATGCCGATCTGATTCTCGCTCTCATGTCCTCAGACAAAGAGCTCTATGATGGTAAGTACGGATGTAAGATTACCGACGCTGCGACGGAACGTGGCTTTGGTGATTTTGTCGATGCGGAAATTGAAGACTGTGCCAGCTTCGAAATTGAAGTGGATGAAAACGGATCTGTAAAATCTGACTCCAGCGGCGAAGCTGGCGAAGTAGAAGTTGAAAAAGACTCCGCAACGACAACGACCAGCGGCGAGGCTTCAACTAAAAAAACCCAAAAAGATGGGGGCGGATCATTCTGCGGAGTAACTGCGGGTTCGGCCTCTTCTTCATATCTTTCCTGGTTAATGATTGTTCTGTTAGTGCTGCCCATTTTGGCAGTGCAGCCTTCTCTTTTTGCAAGCAAAGAGTAGGCCTGTGCTTCTTGTAAAAGAAGCATGAAACATTTCCTTAACTCCTGTTATGATGGTGTTACTTCACCAAATTAAGAGGAAGAGGGAATGGAGAATAAGTACTTATTGGCTATAGATCAGGGTACAACCGGCTCAACTGTACTCGTGGTCTCCCTGGCTCAGGACGATCGTTTTATGGTCTTAGGTAGAGAAACAGTAGATTTTAGGCAGCATTATCCTCATCGAGGTTGGGTTGAGCACGACCTCGATGATATTTGGCAGTCGGTCAAGAAAGCAACCCTTGGTGCTATTGCGAAGGCCAAAACATCTTCATCTGAGTTTCACGAGAAATCGATTACTGCGATCGGAATCACCAATCAAAGAGAAACCCTGTGCGTTTTTGACAAAAAGACGGGGCGACCCCTCAGAAAAGCAATCGTGTGGCAATGTAAGAGAAGCCATGATATCTGCGAAAAGCTCAAAAAGGATGGTCTGACGGAGGTCTTTCAAGAAAAGACGGGACTTCTCATAGACCCCTATTTTTCAGGAACAAAACTGACCTGGCTTATGGAACACGATAAAGAAACAGCTTCTGCTATTCAGTCAGGTGAAGCTGTTGTGGGAACCATCGATAGCTATCTGGTTTGTCGGTTAAGTGGCGGAAAAACCCACGTTACAGAACCATCTAATGCTTCTCGCACACTTCTGTACAATATCAAAGAAGCATGTTGGGATGAGGAACTCTTGAAGATATTAAAAGTTCCTGACCAAAGCTGCCTCGCTGAAGTAAAGGACAGCGCTGGTTCTTTTTCACATACGGCTGGTCTCGACTTTCTTCCTGATGGTATTGTTATTTCTGGGGTTCTAGGTGATCAGCAGGCTGCCCTCGCCGGTCAGACTTGCTTTAGCAAGGGTGAAGCCAAATGTACCTATGGTACAGGCGCATTTTTACTGGCAAACATCGGACAAAATGCCTTGATCTCAGCATCGTCTATTTTAACGACGGTTGCCTGGTCGGTTGGTGGTGAGTTAACTTATGCCTTCGAAGGCTCGAGTTTTATTGCAGGTGCGGCGGTTCAGTTTGCCCGTGACAACTTAGGCTTCATTGAACACGCTAAAGAGACGCAAGAACTTGCGGAACAAGCCGAAGCAGCCCCACACATCTATTTTGTTCCGGCACTTGCCGGACTCGGTGCACCGTGGTGGAATCCAAAAGCGCACGGAGCCTTTTTAGGATTAACCAGAAGTACGAGTCGTGAGCAAATGTTACGAGCGGTCCTTGAAGGAATCGCTTTCCAGGTTTGTGATTTAAAACAAGCCATGGAGGAAGATTTAAAAACGCCTCTTTCCATCTTAAGAGTAGATGGGGGTGCATCAGCTAACGATCTTTTAATGCAGGCACAATCTGATTTCGCTCAAGTAGATGTAGATCGTCCCGAGGTTCTAGAAACGACTGCTTTTGGAGCAGCGCTCTTTGCTGGACTTGGTGCAGGACTATTTTCTGACTTGTCTTCCCTCTCTCATGTACGAAAGACCGAGCATGTCTTTAAACCGCGATCTAACGTAAATAACAATCGTCATTTAAAAAGCCAATTAGAAGGTTGGCAAAAAGCTGTCGAAGCCGTGCAAGTGTTCTCGCAGCATCAACCTAAATAGAGGAAGAAATGTTCAAGTATCTGCAGACAACAACGCTTATTCTGGGCTGGTGTTTTTTATTGTCGGTCTTGTGGGCGGTTGTTTGCTTTTACTGGACGAGTCTGCATCGTCGTAAGAATAAGGTGTTGTCTCTCAATCAAACAATCTTGCCTAGTCTTGTTCTAGGGCCAATATTGCTTGTCGTCTTTTATAATATTGCTTCGGTCAACTTAATCTTCCCAGTTCAACTTCTTTCTAGCTTCTCGCAACTTTTGTGGGCGTCTTTTGTTCCCGCTGTTGTTTTGATTTTTGCGAGCGGACTTTTTGCGTACATCCTTCAGGTGTGTCGGAAAGAGTTTTGTCATTGGCAAAAGAAGCCGTTTGTAGCTCTTTCCTTGGCCAAAGGTGCCTCGACGGAGTCTGCTCTCAGAAAACTTATCATTTTGAAGACATTAGGAGAGGCGTGGAGTCAGTGTCTTCCTTGGCTTTTTGGCGAATTGATTATCGTTGAAGCGATTTTTAATGCACCAGGTATTGGCCTTGATACTTGGAATATGGCTAAGCTGAGAAATTTTGATGGGCTCTTGAGTGGACTTTTCTGGCTAGCCTGTCTTTATGTTGTCTGCGTTCTATTTTCTGCGATTTTGAATCGTTGGTTGGGAAGGAGGCTTGAAAGTTATGCTTAAACGTTCAAGTCTTTTACTCGGTTTCAACCTTATCGTTGTAGCAGGATTTTTGGGCGTCGTTGTCGTTCCGCCTCTTTTAGGGTTATCGACAAAGCTTGATCTTAGCAATATGCTTGCCTTTCCAAGTCTAAGTCATCCACTTGGAACCGATCACCTGGGTCGTGACCTGATGATTAGAATTTCAGAAACTATAAGGTTTTCTGTACTTCCTCTGTGGTTAAGCTCAACAGTTGCAACTTTTGTGGGAGCGAGTTTTGCCGCTTTTTTGATTCTTGGTATGCAAACACGTAGTCCTGTTCTTAAAGGGCTGACAACGATCAGCCAATCTGTTGCGGCTCTTTTGATGGCAATTCCTGCCGGTGTGATGGTTTTTGCCTGGTCAGTTTGGCGGGAGCATGCTGGAATAATCGCCGTTGTCTCTGCATTGTCGGTATTTTTTGTTATGCGGGCATTTCTAAAGGTCTTCGATCTTTATCGACATGATCGTTATCTGCTCTATTGGCAAGCCCATGAAGCACTCGGAGGTTCGAGATTAAGACTTATTTGGCGGTACGGATTTTTGAGCAGCTGGAAGCGTCAATTAGGCGAGTTGTTGTCATTTCACTTACGCGCTGCCGTCATTATTGAGGCTTCATTGAGTTATTTAGGATTTGGTATTCAAGAGCCTATGCCTTCGTTTGGTAACCTTTTATCATCGCATTTCGAACTTTACCTTAAAGGACACACAGAGGTGCTCGTGGTTATCACTGTAGCTTTAATTTGGACATCCTCACTGCCCGCAAATGTCAGTGGAATCATATACAATTTGTCAAACTTTAAAAACGCTAGGAAGAAAGTGCCACTGTTGTGGGAGTTGGATCAAATTCGCTACAATAAATAGAGACATTGGGAGATCATCATGGAGACAGATAAACGAGAGATTAGAGTTGGCCTACAAAAAGGCGAGGCTTCTATCGTTGTTAATTTGCCTCAAAAAGAGCAGTTGACAGGTCATATCACCAATATCAGCCGATCCGGAATGTTCATCGAGAGTCCTCATCTTCTTGAAAAAGGTTCGATGTTCAAGTTTGCAGTCGATTTGGGGGAAATGAATGACCCGGTAACCGGACAAGGGGTTGTCCGGTGGGTGCGCCCGAAAGACCTGGGGCCTTTTGCTCCAAAAGGTGTTGGCATTCAGGTGATTGAATTTGACCGTGATACCCATCAGCCTTTCCACAACTACTTAGAACAAGCTCTTTTACGTGTCGATATTACCGATTTGATGACCAAGCGCATTCCTATCGTTACAGCTTCAGACTCAATTGCTGATGCCTGTCACTATATGAGTCTTTATAACGAAATGACTGTTGTGGCTGTCGATAGCGAGCATAAACCGGTCGGCATGTTTTCAGATAGTGATCTTGTCAGGCTCATCGGTAGCGTCAACATAGAGATGACGAAAGTCTTTGAGGTTATGAATCGAAAAGTCGAGGTGATCAGCTCTAATCAAACTGCCGCTGATGCTTTCAAGTTTATGCGCTTTAGCTTTCAGAACTCTTTTCCAGTGGTCAAAAACGGACGACTTGTTGGTCTTGTAACAAGCAGAAATCTCGTGCCAATCTGGTCGGAGCTTCTTGAGCTTCAGGCGAAGAAAATTTCTCATGATTATGAGGTAGCAGTAGGGGTTGTTGCCCATGATTTAAGGAGCCCGATATCCTTCATTAAAGCAGCAAATCTTATGCTTGAAGAAGATGAGCTCACCCCTGAAGAGTTTAGAGACTCGGGTTTTATTTCAATG
>CAZBDM010000194.1:0-7615 GCA_964490675.1 uncultured Oligoflexales bacterium | reverse complement strand
ATCTCAAAGGTTTGATTGGATTGCAGGTGTTTTTTTATGAGAAATCCGGGCTAAGAACCACGAATCCCATAGAATCAACATTTGCCACAGTCAAGCTTCCCACACGCACAACAAAGGGCGCCGGCAACAGGGAAGTAGGAGAGACAATGGCATTTAAGCTTCTGTTTGAAGCAGAAAAAAGATGGCGAAGATTTCAAGCTACAAACAGATTCCTGGATTATTGAGAGGAGATCTTTACAAGGATGGGAATTTGGTGGATATAGAGGACCAAGGAGGCAGGCTTGCTTAGGCCTCATCCACAACTTTCAGGCGTATCTTAATAAATTTTGCTATCTAAGTGTGACGAATCAAGAGGTTCAACATTTGCCTTATAGGAAAGCATAAATGAATCTATGGCTTAATACGATAGTTTTACGGTCAGGGTCAAAAGATCAATCGACCATCACATAACCAAGCAGTCGCTTGTAGCTCTCATCTTTTGTGCAGCTTTCGGTTAATCGATGTGAAGTACCATTAAAACAACGATATACGGGTTTAACGGAAAATCTCCAAAACTCTGTAGATAGAAGATACCCCAGTGATCCTTCGTAAGCATGACCTTCACAGTTCAACGAGTTTGAAACAAAGTGCATTCCCGATTCGTTATGTCGACAGCGGAAGATTTCATTTAAGGGGAAGTAAGGGCTAGATTGAGAGAAAACTTTCATACTGCCAATTATTGGGTAAGTATCAATGGCTTCTTGACCGTCTTTAGTATAAAGGCGATCGCCATTTGATTGATTGTATTTTTCATAAAGAGTAACTGTTTGGGGTAAAATTTCGTTGTGCGTTTCGCTACGGAAAGAGTCTATAGCAAACAAACGAGCGTCACCTTCTTTTACGGTCGGCATGATAAAACCGCCTTCTGCTAATTCATTCCAAGCATAAATGAGGACAGTCTTAGCTGGACTGTTAGTAGAGTTTTCAACCCATTTTGTCGCTGTCGTAACTTGATCTCCAACTTCGGCGGGTGATGCATGTGTCGCCCAGCTGGGATTTTTATCTCTAAATGTATCAAGGGATGCATCGTATTGCTGCTGCATGACAATAGGTCGATAGTCCCAGCCGCTTGTTACCGTGGGTACGACATGGTTATTTTTAGCTGCACTCTCCCAAAAACTTAAATCCTTGCGCCTTAAGTTTAAATAAGGCACCTCATTGCCACCTGTTCCGAGGGCACTAGCGTAACTACCCAAGGCATCAAAGCTATACTCACTCCTTTGTGAAGTATTTGGATCGAAGTCCATTAAGACTATGTAGGGATCCACTCCTACTAAGTCTTTTACTGATTGTCTTAACAGGTTGAGTTTAACTTTGGTTTGCTCTCCTTGCTGTACTTTAAACCACCAGAACATTGGACGACCGTCGGGGGTCTTTAGGTAATTGCTATCGAGAACGTAGTTGGCGATTTTTTTAGAGTAATCTTCGTCCCATAAGATGTACGAAGGCATGTGGGATTCTAATAGAATTAACCCATAAGACATGAGATGCGATAAGCTATGACCCCTAAAGGTCTGAAGCGCTTGCTGACCACCGAAGTCAGGGTTGGGCTGATCGTAGATATTAGTTTCGTCGTAATAGGTAAAGGCCCAAAAATCGATACCATATTTGTTAGCAATCGAGATTTCCTGGGTCATGACGCCTTCTCTTGCCTGATCAACCTTGTCCTCAGTGTTTAAGCTGGCATCGTAATAATAATGAGGCAGTCGCTCTGTAAACTGAGAATGTTGAATAGACCAGACATGCTTACTACCTTTGAACCAAAAATCCCACCTTATGGCACCCACTCGTACGTGATTTGACGTAGTCGTCGCTGCCCGGAAATCATTTTGGGGACTGTTCGTTTGTTCTTCTGAATTTGAAGTTTCTGTCACTAAACTACTGCTTTGATCGTTGGGAGACGATGCCTTCTTCTTTTTTAATTGACTTTCGCTCTTGCACGAAAGCAAAAAAAACGTCACTAAAAACGTCGCTACTAACGTATTTGTAGCCATACTCCCCTCATCAAAGCTAAACTGTGTGTCCTCAGGTCGATTTCAGATTTTTAAGAACCTGTTCGTCTTATCGGCAATAATTTTCTGAACATGACAAAAGTAGAATAATACATTAACAACTAACAGTTATCTGGATTGATTTTCATTTTTTTCAAGAATTTTGAGAGCTTTACGGATCCGTCAAAACTCGCTATAAAAAAATCGAGCCGAGTAATCCGATAACTATATTAGTCAGTTAACTTTCATTAAGGCGCACTGATAAGTCGCCAGATCACATACCATAAAATCATTAATTGCTGTATTCATTGCAAAAGTGAAGAAATTGAGAACAAAGATAAAACTGCTGTAGGTTACAATCATTATCATTGTTACGACAGCAAGAAGACTTTTAACGAAAGAACAAAAAACACCTTTTAATCTCTTGGAATTTCCGGCTGATATTGTTCTTTTGGCTATAAGTTGGCACCTAAGGTATAAGCTCAGCACTAGAGATCTATCTGAAATGGTGGCAGAAAGAGGAGTTCAAATCAGCCATGAGACTGTAAGTAACTAGACTAAACGCTTCGCCACACTTCTTATCAATGAGCTTCGGAAAAAAGAAAAAATCATGCTGGCGATAGCAGCTTTAGCTATATTTTTATATCGAGTTTTGACGGATCCATAATTGACTTATTCTTCCTCATCCTCGTCCTCTTCCTCTTCCTCTTCCTCCTCGTCATTGTCGTCATCATTATCTTCTGTTTTTTCTAGCTTACCATCTTCATCTTCATCCTTACCGAAACGGGCAGACTTTTTAATGGCATCGCGGATGGTTTCGTAGATCTTCTTCTCAGTTTCTTCAGTGTCTTTACTGAGAATAATTGAACCCGCTGACAGGCCTGAGAAGTCTACGCCTTCTTCGTTAATATCTTCATCTGAAAAGTCAAACCACCTTGCCATGTTAAATGCAATAACAATGGGGTTTTTTCCTTTGGTAATGGTAAAGCCTTTCGGGTTAGGTACAAAATCTTTTAGCGAAAACTCTTCATCAAACTCAAAACTAAGTTCGAAAGCCTTCGTTGTATCACCATTAACGTAAGATCCTTTGAGATAAATACTTCTTTCGACGATAGGATCATCTTCGCTTATGCCTTCTGCGTCATCTTTTTCAAGCTTGTGAAGCTTAAGCTGGATATCCTGATACACCCCTTGCTCCATGGCGATCGTATCTGCGTTTGGCGTCATGGTATTGGTTAAGAGATCGACGACAAAAGGACCCTTAAATTCGTACTCAGACTCTGAATCATCCGAATCTCTTTTAAGTTTAATTTCTTTTAGCGATAGTTTTGCAATATCGAGTACAAGTGTTCCCAGCGACGAACCATCGGCGGCTGTTACCGCTACAGTAGTGCCAATCAAAGAGGTACCACCTGAGCCTTGAATAGTTAAAGAGGCTGTCGTATCGCCCACAGGTACTGGAGACGTCGGTTGATTAGTCGGCTCATCATCTTCTTCTGGGTTATCAGGGTTACCCGTCCACGTACCACATCCAACAATGACAGAAAGTGAAACGAGATAATTGTAAAAATATTTCGTGATCTTCTTCTTTGTGAGCATGTCGTCTGTCCGCCTTCCCATTTAGTCTTTTTTTGTGAGTTGGAACATTTGGATATTTACCTGAAAACCATCACCTGACTGGCTTGAGTTTTCTTCGATTTCTAATATTTTTTCACATAGATCATGAATCATCTTTTGCACCTGTTCAGCTTCTTGACCAGATAGCCTTACTGTAAGTGAGTTAAGGTCCCTTTTTTTCTTGGGAACTTTGGTGATCGAAAGTTTAGAAAGATCTATGACCTTTTCATGATATTTTACGTGCGCGATTTTAGCTACTTTCTGAGACGGCTTTATTTGGCCGCCAGTTTGCACGAAGCGTTTTTTCGTTTCGTCCCAGGTAATTAGACCAATAGACGAGAGGAGCTCAAAGCTTTTCTCAACCTGTTGTGGTTGAATAGGAAAATGAAACATTTTTGCGATACTTGCAGGATCTTGGTCAATAGATTCATCACCCACGAGCTCTCTAATGATGGGATGATGCCATTCAGAGTAGTAATCAAGCATTTTTAGTTCGTCGTTTGACTGAAGAGTCGACTTTTTAATTGCTATTAGCTCTTTAAAAGCTTCTTCTTCGCGCTCTTTTTTCTTGGCATTGTTATAGTTAACAAGTGTTTCAAAGTATCTTCTTTCTTTTCCTGCCAGCTTTAGAGATTCAACCACGCGCTTAGTGGTTACAGAGGTCAATTTTCGTCTTTTGTTAATGATCATCCAAGCGACATTCGATTCAGAAAGCCCAAGATCAGCTGAAAACTTCGGGTAAGTGTAATCAGGAAGCCTTTTTTTGGCTTCCTTATAGAGCGCCTTCAGAAAGATGCGGTAATCCAGATAATCTGAAGGCGCTTTTGATTGGGTTATGTCACGAAGGACTTTTTTCATCTTAAAGACTCAATCTTCTTCTTGGTTAATTCTTATTCTTCTTCTTTTTCTTCTTCGTCATCAGTGTCATCACCGTCTTCATCATCACCGAGCTCACCATCTCCGTCACTGTCTTCACCGCTTTCAGCAGACATTTTGATGTTTTCTTTGATGACTTTTCTTACTAGTTTAGCTTTTCCCTCAGCGTCCTTGTCAAGAACGATATCTCCGGCAGCTAGATCAGCCATGCTTACACCATCTTCGTTAGTTTTTGGGTTGTTAAACTTAAGCCAGTCGCTTACTTTAAAAGAAATGATCAGATTGTTTATGGCTGCAGCGTCAATTTTGATACCTTTTTTGTTTTCGATTTCAAAAGATTCAGAGAGTTCGTAGCCGAGAGAAAAAGCAACTGCTTCTCCACCTGTTGGAGTGTAAGTTCCTTCAATCCAGACTGAACGGTTATTAAGAGGGTCAGTGCCGTCGATCCCCAGAGTCGCCGCATCGCCATCTTCAGCTTTATGAAGCTCAAGCTCCATCTCCTTAACCATTGTTTCTGGAAAATTACGACTTCCCAATTCAGGAGTTACAGTGTTCGTTAAAAGATCGACTCGGTAAGTTCCTTTGAATTTAAGCTCTTCATCATCTTCTTCGCTATCTGCATCATATTCTTCGCTATCTTCATCAGAATCTTCTTCAGAACCTTCTTCTTCGCCCCCAGACTCTTCGCTTTCGTCTTCCATGAGTGAAAGGCTTGTTTCTTCATCAGATTCTTCTTCTTTTTCTTCGGACTTTTCTTCTTCGTCTTCAAGTTCCATAAACTCAAACTTGATTTCTTTGATGACGACATCTGCTCTTGTCAAAGTAATCATCCCCTCAACTGCACCATCTTTGCCAATGACCTCGATAGGAGCTGCAGTAAGAGCTGTTGCTGCTTGGTCACCTCGAATATTAAGTTCTACTTGAGAGCTTCTCGGTGCAGTGAAAGGATTAAATGTTTGCGATGTTGAGGTTGTTCCAGAACCTGAAGTAACGGCTTCATTGTTTTCTTCGTCACTATCAGATGAAGATTCTCCACAGCCAAACAGAGCCAAGGTTACAACCAATGATTTGATAATTAGTGTTGTGATCAAGCGTTTTTGTTTCATGCAATCTTCCCTTTTCTCTTCATAATACCCATCGGTTCGTGGAGGGCATTTATTTAGTTCAAGTAGCACATCACTACTGCCAACAATATGTACTTACGGACAATTTTAACTAGCACTTTAGAATTACTTAATTTCTCTTTATATACAGATATTTATATTATCTTTAATCTTATTTTTTGGTGTTAAGTAGCACATATAATGGAGACTACCAGATTAAAATATGCCAGCCTTAATTAGCACACGCATGGCCATGCAACATAAGGCACTGTAGTCATTAGAGATCACACGACAGGATAGGAAAATAGCTGGGTATTCACTTGCTATAACTGGTAAGGGTTTCTTATGCAATGGGGCTATAAGCTGCCAGGGAAAAATGGGTGATTGGCCCTAATACTTTGACGTCTTTACGATATATGGGATTCACATTTTTCGAGCCTCGGGGGCGTTGGACATCAACCTTACTCGGAATCTTCCCGCCAACACCTTATCTCTTTCATATTGACCCCTGAAAGTATTGACCATGGACTTCTTCAAGAACTAGCAAATCCAAAAAGCGGAGAACGTCATTTAAGTCCGGTTACAAGGGCCGTAGAGTCACTCTCTAAACATTTCTCTGTGGATATTTCGAATACACTGAAAATCGAAAGTTATCCCAGAAAAGTATATAAATTTAAAATTTTACGGATGGTATGGAGGTAGAGTTAGGCAGTGAAGATGATTTGGTTAAAAATATTTTGTCCAACAAAGAAAATACTGAAATAAAAGTAAGCGCCCAGGTAGGGGTGGCGTTAATTGGTCAAAAAAAGTTAGAGAGCTTTTTTCATAAATTTAGCATTATTCCCTCCGCTGACCTTCGCCAAGAGATGTTAAAGAAACTGCAGGACTTAGTTAAAGGAAGGTTCGATATTAGAGAAAGAAATGGTTTGTCTTTACTAAGAAATTGGCCCCTGGGGAGACTACTTTCACAATCAAGTCTTGCGACAGATCAATTCCTACTAATTCATCCTATTGAGTTTATTTAACTCTTTAAGAATGATCTTCGCTGCTGGGCGCACACGGTAATTTTCATGCGCATAGCACCAATGAATTTTTTGATCGCGATTAACAATCACAATAGCAGGTACCGCAATGGTATGGTGCTTTTTGCCAGAAGCTGCCTCAAGATCGATATTGTAAGAATCACGGTATTTTTTAACTAGTTTCTCGGGGACTTTAAAGTCAAGTTTGTATGCTTTGATAGATTTCAAACTAGAATCACTAGCATTCGGGGATGATTTGTAACCATCCCCATTCACCAAAGTTTAGTGGCTAGAAAAACCCAAAAGAAACCCGCTCAATCGTAAGCACAGTTACCTGGAATCCACTGTTCTTGAATACACGTCACTTCAATTCTTTCTGTGCCGGCAAGAAAACCAGCGTTGGGAAAGCTGACAATTCCGACAAAGCCATATTGAGTTTTGGAGTATTCTGGGGTGTGGCTACCTTGACCGTTCTTACAACTATCACCACCGATCAGCTCTAGTTCTATTGGGTGATGTAGCAACGACATCTCAACTTTTACCGACAAGTACTGGTCATACTTGCCAACATAGTTTAATTTCCAACCGGCCACTAAAGGTCCTGAAGGCTCTTTCATGACATATTCAAGACCATTCTTTTTATCGACTAACTGTTCGTCACTAAATTCAAAACGTCCTTCAAAATCAGTACAATCGAATGAATAGGACGTTGCACTGAGAGGTGTTGCGAAAAGCACCGCCAATAATAAGTTGGCTAACATTAAAAAGATTTGCACTGTTGACTCCTCATTTTTCTTTTTTGGCACTTAAGCGTCCGAGTGGACTTCACTTACCATGTTTGTCAATTGAAAACAGCAATTAATTCCGTCAAACATGTTCGTGATTTGAAAGCCGATAACGAACTGCGACGAGTTGTGGCGTCCCTAAAGGAATGGAACTGTTCTCCGATAAATTAATTGAATTTAGG
>CAZBDM010000193.1:0-7635 GCA_964490675.1 uncultured Oligoflexales bacterium | reverse complement strand
TGGTGAGGGGGCCGCAAACCGTTGCTGCCCAATACCTTATAGTGCGTCAGCCCTGCACTCTCTACGGCGGTCATTGGAATGAAAGGTTAGATCGATTTGTTAAATCACCTCGCCGTGAAAAAAACAAAAAGATTGCCTGTAGACTGAAAGATGAAAATATTTTTATCATCGGTAGTGCTTGCCCTCTCAATGAGTTAATCGACGACGATGAGGCAAGAAATGGCTCCTTTGAGTTCCAAGAAAAGAGAACAAGTCTGACCAATAGCAAATGGTCTCTAGAACACACCCTTCCTCGCACAGCATCTTTTGCTGAAAAACATGTGGATTTCCTTGAGTTACCGAAGAGTAAATAGACAGGCTCCCGGCAGGCCCAGTTTCATCGAGAAATCCTTTCTATCTTATGTCAGCTGAGCTATAAGAAAAGCCTTAAACGCTGGAGGATAGATGAGAAAGAGACTTCCTGTTACAGTTTTATCTGGTTTCCTAGGGGCTGGCAAAACCACCCTTCTCAATCATGTTTTACATAATCGAGAGGGTTTAAAGGTAGCGGTGATCGTCAATGATATGTCAGAGGTAAATATCGATGAAAAGCTCATAAAAAAAGGCGGCGCCTCCCTAAGTCGGACAGAAGAAAAGCTTGTCGAAATGAGTAATGGTTGCATTTGCTGTACTCTTCGTGAAGATCTGTTACTCGAGATAGCGCAGCTAGCCAAGCAAGGCAGATTTGACTACCTGCTTGTCGAATCCACCGGAATTTCAGAACCGATGTTAGTAGCAGAGACTTTTACTTTCACAGAAGAAGACGGTAGAAGTCTTTCTGACCTTGCCCGGCTAGATACGATGGTCACAGTTGTCGATGCAAAGAATTTCCTAAAAGACTATCAAGCCTTCGAAAGCCTTAAGTCACGCAAATTAGAGTCTGGATTCGATGATGAACGTACGATTGCCAATCTATTAATTGATCAAGTTGAATTTGCAGACGTCATAGTGCTCAATAAGGTCGATTTGATTTCCGTCAAAGAGAAAGAATCTTTGCATGCAATCTTAACTTCTCTCAACCCTAATGCATCCATTCTTGAATCAACCCACTCAAAAATCCCTTTAAAATCGATCCTAAACACCAGACGATTCAATTTTGAAACAGCAAAACAATCGCCTGGCTGGATGGCCGTTCTTAGAGGAGAAGAGCAGCCTGAAACAGAAGAGTATGGAGTCAGTAGCTTTGTTTTTAGGGCTAGAAAACCTTTTCATCCTGAGCGCTTCTGGAATTTTCTTCGTAAAGAAGGCAAGCGGTTTTTGCGAGTCAAAGGATTGTTTTGGGTGGCAAGCCGGCCAAATTTTATAGGTATGTGGTCGCAAGCTGGTCATGTCGCGTCGATAGATTGCGCTGGTCGCTGGTATGCCGCATCTCCCCAAGAAGAGTGGCCCAACGATCAACAAGAGCTCGCCATATTACAAAAGGACTGGGATCAAATATATGGAGACCGAGGGCAAGAGCTTGTCTTTATCGGTCAAAATCTAAACAAAAGACAGCTACAAAAGAAGTTGTCAGAGTGTCTTTTAACGGTTGAAGAAGATAGAGGCGGTGTTCCTGTTTGGCAAACCTTCAATGACCCTCTACCAACCTGGCCATTGATGGATGTCCTAATTTAAAAAGTTAACTTGACTGCAAGAGTGTTAAAGTCAAGGCGGTGAAACTACACCGCCTGTTTTTTTAAATCAAGGTCCTCATGATAACCAGATCGTCTTTCGATCATCCCTGCCAGCTTGAAATCCAGCACATCAAACAAAGAACTGTTTTTTTCTAAACATTTTTCAAATGCAACCGAATTGCAATTGTGTGTAAGCTGCCATAATATTTTATTAAGGGAGAACGAGCAGGTGAAGTGTTTAAGATTAACCATAATTAGTGGGTTTGTACTTAACATTCTAGCGCTATCGTCGTTGTCGGAAGCCTCGACAGTGACTAGCGGACATCAGGCACTACTTGAAGCCGCCGGGGAAGCAACTGAGATGTATCTAGAGGAGTTTGAAAGCAAGGAACTGATAAAAATTGATGCACGAATAGCATTTGCGGGGGCATACTATATTGAGTTTTTCTGGGGAGAAAACAAAGGTCAATCAATTACTTATTATTGCTCCGCACATCTAACCGACGATCATCTCCATGGAGATGTGGAATGTTTTGAATACAACCAACCTTGAAAGCTCTTATTCGCACTCTGAGCTTAAACATCCACCAATCATAGGCATCTGTCCGTAGTGATTAGATGCCTATGATTTTTGGCTTTTGGTCGTCCACTAAGTATTAAATATTGCAAATGAATTGCGTTTTAAATAGAGTTATGGTGTTGTTGTTTTAAACATTTGTAACGAGGAGAATTTGTGACTACCGAAGCTGTTGATTCAAAGGCAAAAAAATTTACAAAAAGCAGTGTTTTTGATCGACTGGGGATTGTTTGTTCAACGGCCTGTTTGATGCACTGCTTTGCTGCCCCTATCCTGATTTTGTTTTCCCCAACTTTGGCTGCAAGCTTTCACAATGAAGCACTCCATACCATACTGCTATTATTAGTGATCCCCTTTGCTCTTCTGGCATTTATGCAAGGTTATAGGGTTCACCAGGATACTCTCGCGATGAAGTTTGGCATTTCTGGATTGGTGATCATGATGGCTGCTTACATTTTCGAGCATCAGCTTTCGGAATTGCAGATTGATTTGGTGTTCAATACTCTCGGCGGTCTGCTTTTAATCTCAGGCCATGTGATAAATCTGAAAAGGAATCGGGCCTGTTGCCTCAACCAGTGCCAACTAGATCAGGCAGACCTTGAAAAGGCTTGAGATTGTCTTTTCCTAAACAACAGAACGATCATCGCAAACAAACAGAGAAAAAAGACAATGAGAGGAACCGTAGGTAGTTTTGTGCTGACGATCGATAGAAAAAACCCCCCAACACTTGCAAAACTTGCCAAGCCTGCGACCGCATAATAGTGCCCTTTACTTTCAGAAGAAGGAACAAGACTAAGTAGCACAGTCGGAATAAAAATCAGGCTTGCAGTAAAAAGGAAGCCAAAGTATTGCACTCCCAATGAAATTAAAAAGATCACCAAAAAGTTTTCAACCCTAGGCTTGACTTCCAAAACCGCTTGTTTAAATGATTCAGATAGGTCGAAGTGACGTCTTTTAAACTGCCAGACGATCAGAATGACAAAAAAACATGCAAGAATAATTGCATCAATGTTAGCCAAAGTCGCCAGATCACCAAAAAACATCTGTGACATATGTGTTTCAAGTGCCGGAAACATAGCTGAGAAAAGATTGTTGAGCGCCAGTAGAAATAGAAAAAAAGAAAGCACTAACGGTGACGGATCATTTCTAAGCTTTGACAACTTCTCCACCAGATATCCAGTCAGAAGGCCAAACGACAATGATAAAACGACTCCAAAGTGTTTCAGTAGTAAAGAATCAGACACCTCATTGTGTGAAAAATTATGCCCAAGAGCTAGGAAAACCAGAGATCCCAAAGCAGCGCCTTGGGAAATGCATAAAACCTTGAGCCCTTGATGGCGAGCGATGATATGAATGCCAGCCCAGCTGTAGGCAACCGATGCAAAGAGAGCACAAATGATCGGCCAAAAGAAAAGCAAAATGATTTCCATCTCTAGTCCTCTGCACTAGAGTAAAGATCAAGATCAATCGTTTCTACAGGAATGTCTTCAAAGCACTTTCGATTTTCGTCATGACTAACAATAATCACGGCTCTTTTGTCAGGTGCACTGAGAATATAGCTCTCTAAATACCGCCAGAACTTTGTGACGGACTTCCGATCAAGGTGGTTGGTGGGCTCATCGAGTAAGACAAGCTGTGGCTTCTGACTTAAAATACGCAGAAAAACCGCCTTTTGGCGTTCACCGCCGCTAGCATTTTGCCAAAGCGTTACTAGGGTCTCTGAGGTGAGTAGGGGATATGTATTGGTTTCTTGCTGTTGGCTTGCAGACAAAACCACTTCCTTTAAAGTGCAAGGAACATGGAAATTTGCGTTGAAAACCTGCGGCACATGCCCAATGGACTCAAATGAGTTAGTGATTTTGCCAGCTAAAACTGTGTTTCTATTTCCAGTGATGACTCTTAGTAAAGTAGATTTGCCTGATCCGTTCCTGCCTCGCAGAACCAGCGCACTCCCATAATTAAGGGAAAAGCTCAAGTTGCTAAAGAGCTGTCTATCACCCTTATACCCAACACTTAAATTTTCAGCGACTAAAGCACTCATGGCCTTCTAGTTTTGATCTTTACGCGTTAATTGATTGCGGATCGATAGTGCAAGGTTCTTTAGATGCTGATGATAGTCCTCATTTTCTCCGGTTACAAGAGAAGGGTTGAAGGTTATGACAGATACTGAGGAAAGTTCAGAAAACTTATTCACAGTGCCTCTAGGGTCGTTAGGTTTGACCAATGCAAGTCTGACGCCAGATGATTTAGCTTTCATACTGATGCTTGCGATGCGCCCAGCCGATGGCATGACGCCGGGTTTTTCCTCTATTGCCCCAAGGGAATTGAGGTTGAACTCTTGAAAAAAGTAGCTAAACTCTCTGTGATACTGAATAAATAGAGGTGTCCTCGTCTGGCTAAAAGACGTTAACTGCTTACCTATAGTTTCTTTTAAGTTCAAGATTTTGCTTTTCTCGTCGTTGTAGTTACGAAGATAAACTTGCGCGTTAGCGCTGTCTACAGCGGTGAGCACCTCAAGGATCTCTTTTGCCGCATGCCAAAATGTTTCTGGTCCCAGCCAGTAGTGAGGGTTTCCATGGGGGTGGGTATCTCCCATTGAACGGTCAACGGAACCTGTTGGCACTTCTATGACCTTAGCTTTTTTTCCTAAATCACAGAATCCAGTTCCCCCAGGTTGGACTTTGGCCTGACCGCTTTTCTCAAGTACTTTCGGCAACCAACCAATCTCAAGACCAAGGCCCACTTGGCAGACGACATCAGCATCGGCCACCAATCTGATGAACTCAGGGACTGCATCAACGTAGTGAGGATCCTCACGACCGCTCAGGAGGGATTTTACTTCAACGAGATCTCCACCTATCGTCCTGGCTGCCCAAGCGAGATCTGGGGTTGTCGTCACTACTTTAGTTTTGGCATCGGCTTTGCTATGAGCAAAAGCAAAACATGATAGAAGAGGGACTATTAATAAAAACTTTTTCTGCTTAAAACTCATGGGCGGGATGAGCTCCTAAAATGAATGTCGCTTGAAACTCAAGGAATTGTTTTTCAGTTTTTTCCGATTTTTTGTTGGTGGGATCTTTGATCTCTTCATAATTATAGGCTAGACGAAACTTGGCAAATTCACTGTTTTGAAAAGTCAATGTCGGCACGTAGCTCTGTCGATAATTTGCAAGACTTTTGCCTTCGATGTCCTCTAGGGTCCTGTTGGTAAAGTAGTCATACCTTAATCCAAAATACCAGTGATGAAAAAAACCGTACTGAGGATAAAGATAAAAGCCCAGTGTTTCTTCTTTGTCAGTAGATTCAGGTTCGTAACTGCGCATCCACACTTCACTAAGCCAAAGAAAAGTCAATAACTTTCCTTGTCTCACTTTAGCGGTGAGATCAAAGCCCAAGAGTGTCATTTTGTTTTTTTCTTGATCGGTACGGGAAAGATAGCTGATGCCAGGCTTGAAGCCTGCGCCATACAACGAAAAATAAGTGGCCACTCTGCCATAATGTGTCGGCTTATTTGGTTTGTCGCCGCTACCGTGTGAGTGCCCGTATGTAAACCCATTAGTCACCCCAACAGTCAGATCGAGATAAAAGGGCAGAGGCAGCAAAATGCTATACTCGCCACCAGAGTCGAGTGCGCCCTCAGCATCTTTGAAAACGTATTGATGAACGAAGGGAGAGCTAATAAAAGGCCAATCGTGTTGATGGATTTGGTTTAAAACCCCTACACCTAGGAAAAACTGACCTACTTTAAATCTTGATCTTGGGATAAGTTTGCTGCTGGCGATTGTCGCTTCGTGCACTTCAAAAAGTGAGCGTCCCCCTTCGGGATGGGCGGCAATGCTTAATTTACCATCGAAGGTATGATCGATGGGGCCGTAAAGCATCACTTCTGCACCCCGTATCGCCATACGGTCGGAGGTTTCTGTTTCTTGGTCAAGGGCAGTATCGGCTGTTATGTCAACCGCGACTGATGTTTGAAGACCAGATCCATCAGAGGCATAGACCTGCTGATGGATCAAAAGGAAAAAAATCACCCAAATAAAAAAGCTAAAGCATCCTGCTTTATTCGTCATCGTGGTCATGGTCCTCGTCTTTATCGTGATCTTCGTCACCCTCGTGATCGTGATCTTCATGATCGGTTTCTTGCGCATCTTTTAACTCAATGTGGTTAACAGTCGCGTTGGTCAGTTCAACACCCCAAAAGGTCCCTGACCCGCGCCCCTGGGCCGCCACGTCACCTTCTTCTGAGTCAGCTGAGTTAAGCTTTTCAGTTTCTTCCGACACTTCCACGCTTGGCTCCGCCTGCCACATGATGACGTGGGCGGGGTCTTCGCTATTGTGAATATCGATTTTTAAGTTAATTGCTTGGCTTGCATCAAAATCTGCCATGCCCTGTTGACCGGTGATGTCCGTTTCTTTGTCGGCAACGAGGATTTTGCCTTCCAAGCTTTGGCCAGATCGGGTGAAGAGTAGATCGATGCCTTCCTCAAGATCTTTGTTTGCAAAGGCTAACAGTTTTAGAGACCCGCCATCTTCGAGAGAAAACTGGAGTTCAACATGCTTTTCAGCATCGACGGAAGTGGCGATTGGGTCTTTAAAGGCAACTTTTCCAGATCCTTTAATCTCGTCACTTTTCGTTTCGAGTGCAGAGCTTTCACCTTTAACTGCGAATGGTAGTTCGCCAAATTTGAGATCGTCGCTAGATGAACTTGAGTCGTCATCTCCACAGCCCACAAGCAATGCTACTGCGAAACTTGCCAAAACAAATCCGAATATTTTCTTTTTTTTCATCACCTTATCCCTTTAGAATGATCTCTCGAGTTTTACGTCGATCTTGTGTAAGATTAAACCGTCGATAGGTTTCTATCAACTATCCTATCCATTTTCAACCTTTAATGCAATTATTTGCATTTGTAACACATTTAGGAAGGCGGCTTGAAAAGCGAAGAGACAATCAAGTCCTTACTCAAAGAAAGCGGACTAAAAACGACAAAAGCAAGGTTAAGTATTCTTCATCAGCTCATGTCGCAACACCATGCGTTAACAGTCGAAGAACTTTTTGAAGGGCTTGAAGAGCAAGGTACGGATCTATCGACCGTCTACCGCTCAACTGAAGCTCTAGAAAACGCCAATATAATCTCAAGAGTCGACTTTCAGGATGGCTTCATCCGTTACGAATATAACCCAGAGGGTAAATCGCATCATCACCATGTCGTCTGCAGAAGATGCGGTAAAAGGCAATGTGTCAATCTGTGCGTACAAAAAAGCTGGAAAAACGAACTCCAGTCGATCGGCTATCGAGAGGTCTCTCATAGGCTCGAATTTTTTGGTCTTTGCCCCAATTGCGCGGACTAAAACCGGGATCCGAAAATTTTTGAAAATAGTCCTTAATATCAACGGATTCGAAGT
>CAZBDM010000192.1:2999-7685 GCA_964490675.1 uncultured Oligoflexales bacterium | reverse complement strand
TATAGCCAGTCTTAGTTCCAAAAGCGGACTTGATGAAGAAAAGAAACAAGATCTGCTGGACACTCTTGTTGAGTATGAATGTTGGGACCCTTATTTTCGTATTCTAGACCAACATTTGAAGTCGATTCCAAATAAGAACAAATTCGACGTCTTTATTCGAATTGCTAAAGCGCAAAATATTTTTCTTGAAGACAACCAAAGTGCTTGTGAGACGGTTTCCCGGATGGTCAAAGATCTCAAGCTAGGCTTTGAACAGCTAAAAAGAGAAGTTCTGCCTGTCGTTGTCAAAGAAGATGATTTTATTGGTGAGGCAAACATCCTTGAAAAAGCTTCGCCCTATTTTCCGCAAAAAAATGACCTTGTAAGATGTCTCGAACATCTTTCGATGCTCTACGAAAAGAAGATTTATAACGAATCATTACTCACAAAGAGCTACGAGAAATTGTTGAGTGTTGCACCGGAAAACATTAAAGCGTTGCGATACTTCAAGATGGTTTGTACCCAGAACCAAGAGTGGGAGAAAGTCGCCAGCATTTTAGCTACTCTTTTAAAGCAAGTAAGACATGAACAAGAGAAATTTCGTGTTGCTCACGAACTTGCAACGGTTCTTCTCTATCATTTAGACCATCCAGAACAGTCGGTGAAAATTTTAAACGAGCATTGTAAAGACAGCCCTTTAGACACTTCAACTGTGTTGTTTGATAGCTACAGAAGGCTGTCAGATTGGAAGGGGTGTCTTAAGGTTCTCGAGTCTTGTATCAAAGAAGAAAACGACAAAACCAATCAAGCCATTCTTCACTACAGAATCGGTGAAATACACGAACGCCTCTCTGATCTTGAAAGCGCAGGCATCCACTTTAATAAAGCGGTTGAATTGTGGCCGAAGTTTTTAGAGCCTATTGAGATTTTAATTAAATACAGTATTCAAAAGCAAGATTGGAAAGAGCTAGAAAAGTTAATGAGCGAGCTGAAAAATAGAATCGATAATGATAAATATATCGAAAAGATTGATGAAGCAATCGCTCGGCTCAAAGACGGACTTTCTGATGCAGAAAAATGAGCGTTGGCTTTGGGATCCAGGCCTTTCACGGCTTTCGCTAGTAAATCCTCCCCTTATAAAGCGTGGTCTTAAAGATTCAAAACCTCGCAGAGCGAACCTCAGTAAACTAAGTGCAACCGTTATGAGGCAGGCTGCTTTCCAAAAAAAAGTACTACCTGAAACTTCCAAGTTTTTTACTGATCAAGACTTTTGGCAGCATGCTGAGTTGAACGAACTCATCAGAGACGTGTCTACAATGAGCACATTCTCTATGACGGTCGAGTCTCTTTTAAGACAATTGCTTATTTGCGATGATCACCAAGTTTTTACTGCGATCGGTGAAGAGTATGCGAAACTAAACGACCATCTCTTAGACTTGTCAAATGTTCTGGTCAGACGAAATCCAAAGCAAAGGCAGGCTCTCATCAAGGATCTTATGGAGGTGGGAGCTAAACTACTTAGTGATCTGAAAAACAAGCCTACAAAAACTCAAGAGAAAATTATTATACAAGAGAGGCCTGGAAAAATTGGTTATCTGAACATTGAAGAAACAAGCGTTAAAACTCTTCAGAAGAAGCTTCAAATAATTGCTGAAACGCCTAAAGATAAGGTTCTCCAAAAGGAGAGCCTTATCACTGTAAGTGATGGTTGGGGGTTTGGCTGCTTTTCTGTTGAGCCTGCTTTTAACGAGTCGCAAAGTTTTTTAAACATCGCTTGTGGGGTGTTTGAATTCCAGTCTAAGCGTTTTTCCATTGACGACCTCGATGAGACCGTAAGATTGGCGACTTCTTGGTTGTGTGAGAAAACAAATGTCCAATTTGAAAAAGTTGATAGGCTTTATTTAAGTTGTCAATCAACGGCAGTAGCATCGTATTTCTCAGAGCAGTTCAAGGCAATCAGCCAAAACTTAGAAATTCATTGTCCGGATTTCATTTATGGCTGGTCACCGACATTGAGTTGTATTGAGATGTTTTCAAATGACGATCGTTCATTGTTCGTCGATTTAAGCAGATATCCAAAGGTTGTCTTGGCTAGCAAGTGGAATGAAGAGGTTGGTTGATTTGCAAAGCGAATCTCATAAAAACTTTTTTTTCTTGCCTTCACAAAGCCATTTTTATGGCAGTCAAGGTGAGGAGCTAATAAGTTCACTTGAAATTTTTTTAAAGAAAAAGAACATAGATACCTTTTTTATTGTGCAAGATTTTGATTGCCAGGGATTTGAAAAGCCGTGGCTTGAGGAACTTTCTGACAAACTTTTTGCCGATGAACTTGCTAGAAGAATCTTTAAGTTCCGTAGATTTTTAGCGGCTCTTTCGAAGAGCGATATTAATGTCGTTTATGTTGCTAATGGTCACTGCTTTGATCAGTTTTTTGAGCTTGCTTCGTGCTGCAAATTTATAACTTGTTTTAACAGTCAGTCTAAATTTGGATTCAGAGAAATAGCTGCGGAGGGCTTTCCTGCTGGCGGCTTTTTCGAAAGAGAAGCCAACCGTCCCTCAAGAGTAAAAGAGAAGTGGCGTTCACGACCAATTTTGACGGCTGCACAAGCCCTGACAGAGGGGGTTGTGGAGTTTTTTTGCGACACTAAAAACTGGTCTCAACACCTTGATACTTGGATAAAATCTCACCCTAAAAAATTCCATCAAAGTGAGAAGCTTGCTTTCGATATGATGTCGTCTGAAGAGCCCTTTAAACATCAGACGAAAGGAAAAACATTTAATGAGATCGAACAAGCTTGGCAGAGAGAGAAAAAAGCTTCCGATCAAGCTGAATCAAGCATTTGGGATTATTGCTGGCTGATTATAAAAGAAAGAAAATGGTTTGAGCATGAAGACGATTTAGATAGTCTTTTGAGTCATATTGTCGCCCAATTCTATCTTTCTGATGGGTACCTGTCTTGGGCTTACATAAATGCGACAAAGAAGGAGAGTGCTGCTTATTTTTACGATAGAGATATACCGGATACCGTCTATGTTGATCTAAACGCTCTTGCTCCTCCCGTAAGTGTTCTTATTAAACTGCTTAATTCAAGTGTTGATGTTGTTTTAGTTGGAGATGACGCTAAATACCTTAGTACGATTTTAGAGAGAAGTTTCCTAAAACTTGAAAAATATCTCGGCAGTAGTTCTGCTCGAGAACTGTGGAACCAACATGTTTCTTGGTTTGTCGGCAGAGTCGAGTGTGAAGATCGACCGATTATGTCCTGGGCATTTGATGATTTTTTATCAATAAGGTTAAAAGACGAAGAGGTTTCGCTACTTCAACTCGAAGGGAATCTTTTGGAGGCAAAGTCTGGATACTGTGAGTATGTCGGAGACAAACAAGAAATAGAAGGCCAGCCAGTCTTTTCTTCTCTTTGTAGCCTTCTTGTTGAAGGAATTATTGCAACCAGCGCGATTAGCGATTCAAAACTACCAGTTTCTGTTTGGCTTCGCTCTCTGCTCATTGAAGAAATTATTCGTCTTTCGAGTTTCCGCTCGAAAGAATTAGAATCTACCGTGCAACTTCTTGCGGAGTCGGGTTGGGGATTTGCCTCGAAAGAAGAGAACTGGGGGCGCTTTCTTCAAACACGCTACAGCTCGTGGGCGAGCCTAGATGAAACAAACCAATATATTAGTAATTTCGGCCCTTCTAGAAGTTCTTGGAATATAGGCACATGGAAGGTTGCCAGGCTATCAGTTAATAAAGAAAAACAAAACACGCAGCTTTGGAATGTTCATAAAACAAATCAACACTTGGCACTCTTTTGTGGTCTACTATCTAAGCTATTAGAGAAAGAGGGCCTTGTTTCGAGTCTCCAAGAGGCTGATAAGCTTTGTTTTTACTCTTTTGGATTTCCAGAAAAGTTAGGAACACCAAGCTATTTTTTAAAGAAACAAGGTTTAAAAAGAGTCCTAGCCTATTCACATAAGCATTGGCCGTCTTTGTCAAAATTCATAGGATGACCCTCATATATGCCAGAGCCTTACATTACTCGACTAAAATCACGGATCGAAAGCATTGGAAATAACCTTTGTCTTGGCATAGATCCCCATTCAGAGTACTTGCCGAGCTTTATGCATGCAAATGACTCACAGTTTTCAGTCGAAATTATGCAGCGGTTTTCAAAGACACTCATTGAAGCTTCGTCTGACATGGTGGCTGCAGTGAAGTTTCAAAGTGCTTTTTTTGAAAGCTTGGGAGGAGCTGGTTTTGAACTTTTACGCGATATGATCAAATACAGTCGCTCGAAAGGGTTGATCACAATTCTCGATGCTAAAAGAGGTGATATTTCTTCAACAATGAAGGCATATGGGAGGATGGCTTTCGAGTTCATGGACTGTGATGCTCTTACAGTTACCCCCTATATGGGCAGTGACGTAATGACTGCTTTGGAGCCCTGGATGAAAAAAGGCAAAGGAGTGTATGCTGTCTGGTTGAGCTCGAATTCATCTGGTTTAGATCTGCAGTTGTGGCCAGAGTCTTGCGATAAAAATTTGATTGGCAAAGTCTTAGAATCTATTGAAAAGAATAAAGATTGGCAAAACTCGCTAGGTCTTGTTCTAGGTGCAACGCAGGTTGATAAAATTTCAGAGGATCTCCTTTTAAGAGCAAAGAAGTATGCTCTTCTCATGCCTGGCTATGGTGTTCAAGGAGCTAGCCTGACC
>CAZBDM010000192.1:0-2989 GCA_964490675.1 uncultured Oligoflexales bacterium | reverse complement strand
AAAGATTTAATTGATCAAAATACAAATCTCCTTCCTATGTCGAGAGGTCTTGCCGGAGTGGGCGATAAAAAACGAAATCACGAGCTTGATGAATTAGCCGACTGGCAAGAATACCTTAACTGGGTTAAGAACAATATTTCCAAGGTTAAAGAGTCGCTGTATTAACGATGGCATCGGTGTCATTTTTACAACTGAAGTTGCACGTGTGTGGTGATCTAGCCACAGTTACTAAGAAATGTCTTCTGAAGGCTCTTTCGAAGCATGAAATATCCAATAAATTCAAACCTTTACTTCCGGCCAGAGTTTCTTCTAATTGGCATGAACCTTGCCTATACGAGAGGGAGTGATCGTTGGTTTGCGGAGAAAAGATGAAACACTTTCAAGGTACACTTAACAAAGTAGTTAATTTCGCTGGCGTAGGTCTGCACAGTGGAAATCTCGTCAATATAGAGGTCTTGCCCGCTTGTCAAAATACCGGGATAATTTTTCAAAGGGTCGATGAAGGTTATTCGGCACCAATATTGGCCCATCCTTTTAATGTTTCCACCACTGATCTGAATACAACGATTGGTGAGGGGGATTGTAGTATTTCAACGATTGAACACCTCATGGCAGCTTTTGCTTTCATGGGCATCGATAATGCTTACGTTAAAGTGGACGCACCAGAGCTTCCTATTCTAGACGGTAGTTCTGCTCCTTTTGTCGATAAATTCCGGCAAGTAGGAGTGGTGAAGCAAAAAGCAAGAAGAAAGCTTTTGATCGTGAATCAGCCATTTGAGGTGAGATCCGGCGATCAGTTCGTTAAAGTGGAGCCACACCCCTATTTTTCAGTAAATTGTCATATCGACTTCAAAAATAGCACTGCCATTGGTCAACAATCACTTGATTTTAATTTTCTAGACGATGATGTTTCGAAACTTTGTGACGCTAGAACGTTCTGCCACATCAATGACGTTAACGCGATGAGAAAAGCGGGTCTTGCCCGAGGTGGATCTCTTGATAACGCAATCGTTGTCAATGATAGTGACGTTATCAATAGTGAAGGTTTAAGGTATAGAGACGAGTTTGTTAGACATAAGCTTCTCGATTTTATTGGTGACGCGGCACTTTTAGGCGGGCAACTAATTGGTAAAGTCTACCTGAAAAAGGCTGGCCACAAACTGCATTCGCAGTTTACTCAAGCTCTTCTTAAGCATCAGTCAGAGCTTCTTTCAGTTGTTGTTGATGACGATTGGAATAAAGAGTTTAGAGTTGTTGACAGCAATAAGAGGATGAAGCCCGTTAGCTTAGTCGCTCAAACAGCTTTTGGCCACTCGTAGAAACGATCTCACTCTGCCTTTTTGAGTAATCCTTCAGGATTAATGGTATCGATCAGTAAAACTGTTTGGTCATGCCACCGAAGCCTTGAGAATGTTTTCAGAATCAAAGGTAGTTTCCTCTGAAATTCATTTTCTTGCATGAGCTTAGCCCAATCTGCTTCTTGGCAAACGGTTTGAGCTTTTTGCTTGTCTTTTAATTTAATCGCTAAACTTAAGGCGTTCAAAACGAGCTTTAAGTGAGATCCAAACTTATGTAAGTGTCTAACGAGATGATTCCAAGCCTTCAAAGTTTTGTCATCACAGTTCTTGATATTCAGTGCGACAGCTGAAAATAAAAGCGCGACTTCTGGATTTGCTGGTTCGATTTTTTCACAACTCTCAAGAGCAAGCCAAGCATTTTCTAAATCTGACACCACCAGATATGCTTTAGCTAGTTGAAACCAAGCAAAAATTTCTGTTTGGTCAATTTTGACGGCAATTTTTAATATATCTATTGCTTCCCTCGCTTTACCCATTTCAAGTAATGCTTGTCCATGAATGGTATAGACAGAAGCAAGGGGATGGTCGATAAGTTCACATTCTAAAATACAAGTTTCATAGTCGGATGAATTTAGGGCAAGCCAGGCTGTAAAAAATCTGAAAATGGGATTTGAAGTTGCCTCGGCGTAGCGTTTTAGTAGACTCATATAACCGTTAGTACGATTAACTGAAATCGCAACTCTTCCCATTTCAGTGAGATATTGATTTAAATTAAAATCCATATTTGAAAGAAGCTGCTCAATTTCATCAAAGTCTTCAGATACCGACTGTGATTCATAGAGAAGAGAAGTTAAAGCCGACGAAAAAACATCGAAGCTTCGCGGTGGATCTTCGCTCAAGGAATGGCATAAATCTAGGATAAAATTTTGGCTGGTCTTTTCACAACTCGACGCAGTTTCTTTATGCTCGACATACCACTTCCTGAGGCGAGGATATTGACTAAGTTGTCGGTGTTCAAAATGCATCGTCTAAACCACAAGTATTTCTAAAAATGCTCCTCCTTTATTGTGACCGACTATTGTTCATTGGTCACTAGGCTGATTTGGCATAAATGCCTATAAACTCCTTTATGATTAACTGCTGGATATTTTCTTTTCTTTGTGGGGCTCTGATAAAGGAGCTTGATGGAATCATTAGATTCCAAGTTTTGCCTGTAGTAGAGGTATCCTTATTAGCGATTTTAGCGACTTTTTTTGCGTATTTTGTCAAATTTAAAATTCTGCGTTTTTTACTAATCAGCACTTCAGGCCTGCTTTGGTCCTATCAATTTTGCTCTGAGACGCCATTGTCACTTTTGTCTGGCGGCTTACCTAAAGAACGACACCGACAGGTAAATCCTGCTTTTGTTTCTTTAAAGGTAGAGAACTTTAAAGGGATAAAACAAAGAATTATTGAGAGAAATAAAACCCTCCCAAAAGACCTTGGTCCTTGGTTTTCAAGCGTAATGATAGGTTTTAAAGAAGATCTTTCAGAAAATTTAAAAAGTCACTTTATCAATTTGGGTATCTATCATCTTCTTGTCGTTAGTGGTCTTCACCTTGGGCTTATTTCCTTGCTTGTTTCGCGCGTGGTTTCGTCACCTTTTTTTATTCTCTATGGTTTAAGGGTTTTATCGCCAAAAGGTTGGCCGG
>CAZBDM010000191.1:6625-7699 GCA_964490675.1 uncultured Oligoflexales bacterium | reverse complement strand
GACTCACAGCAAGTCCGATTCCACTCCCACCAAAATTTCGAGTCGTCGAGGTGTCCTCTTGAATAAAAGGGTCGAAAATTGACTGAAGCTTCTCATTTGAAATACCCACTCCGCTATCTTCAACTTCAAATTCAACAAAAAGATGTCCGTGTCGTTCTTTTTTCTTGACATGCAAATCAATTAAGCCATTTTCGGTAAATTTAATCGCATTACTTAAAAGATTAATAAGTATTTGTTTAAGCCTGGTAGGATCGGTATAAATGTATGCAGGGACGGTTTCATCGTGTGAAAACGAGAAATGCAAACTTTTTTCTTTGATCTTACACTTGTGCAGCGCCAAAACTTCTTCGATGGTCTGTTTTACATTTGTCGGGATGTTTTCTGGATCGAGTTGATCTGCTTCAATTTTTGAAAAGTCCAATATATCGTTAATCAAACTCAACAAATGTTCGCTATTTCGTTTTACAATTGTGAGTTCTTCTAACTTTTGGCTACACTCTTCGCTGACTAAAAGCTTATCTGTAAAGCCTATGATTGAAGTCAATGGAGATCTTATTTCATGGCTCATGTTTGCGAGAAAACTCCCCTTAGCACGGTTTGCTTCATTAGCCTTTCGACAAGCTATTCTAAGTTGGTTTTTCGCTTGTTTTTCTCTTGCTGCTAGAGTTTCGATCTTTCGAATAAGAGGATGAACAAATTTAAAATAACCCATCGCTGCCACAACAAAAATAGCCAAACAAAAAAGCGCAAACAGGGAAGCAACAGTAAAAATAGGCTTATGGATTTCTTCAACGTCAATCTTGGCAACTAACCCAAGACCCAGTTTATTTATAGGCAGGTATGATGCTAAAACATCATCTCCAAAATAGTCTCTACCTTCTAAAGCTCCCGACTCTCCGTGTAATGCTCTTCGCATCGGTTCTGCTACTTCGCCGATGATCGGCACGACCAGAGGAGACCCTTTTGCTTTTCTTCCTTCTGAGTAGAAAACGATTTCATCTCCGATTCTATCTCCAAGAACGAATTCACCAGTGCGCCCAAATTCAGACATTGATTGGTACCTATCGAGGAACC
>CAZBDM010000191.1:1702-6615 GCA_964490675.1 uncultured Oligoflexales bacterium | reverse complement strand
GTCTTCTTTGCTGACCGTTAATTGAGAGTTTTTGTTTTCTGTTTCAACTGCCTCTAAAAACTGTTGGAAAAACTCTTTATAAGAGGAGGCGCGCAGAGATAACTGTTCCTGCCTTAAACTATAGATAACGTCATAAAAGACCAATAGACCAGACATAAACAACAGCAGTGTGAAGCAGACTGCAATGGAGCCGAGAGAGAGAAGGATTTTTTTACGTCTATGATTCAAGACGGATTCTCCTCATTCGCATGGTCGTTTGTTTTTCCTCTCCCTACGACACTCTTATTACAGTGACATAGGGTAGTAAATAGGCACTATTGTGTAAACAGCATTGATCTCAAGAAAGAAACGTAAATCCCAACCCTTAGAGAGGGGTAATGCGATCAAGCTCTCGACAAAGAACATGATTATTTCAAACTCATACAGTCAAAAAACCGAATTTTGTCATTTCTTACTTTAGATGACTGTCAAAATTACGATCAGATTCACATAAGATCTGATTCACCTAAAATGTAGCTTACGAGGGTTCGAGATAAAAATGCCTCGGCGGTAATATTGAGAGTTAATGACACGCACACTTAAAATGCTTTTCATATTATTTTTTTTCATTGATTTATTTTCTATGAATCTATTGGTCGCACAAGACACCGCAAATAACCAAAACAACAAAGAAGAGAACAGCCAACAGGACCAACCTTCAAAAGAACAAAAGAAAACACCCCCCATTGCGAGTTATTATCTTCCCGCCCTCATTCCAGCGTCATTTTTGCTTCCTGGATCTAGTCACTTTATAAGAGGTGAGAAAAAGACAGGATGGCGTCTGCTTGAAAGAGGTGGCGCAGCGTTCGGTGTCTTTTTAGCTGCAGCCTATGCGGTTGCAAAGACAGGAGCTGCTGATCAGGTCACTGCATTAGGTGTTCCTATTCTCATTAGTAGCGGTATGCTTTGGTTTTCCAGCTCTATAGCTGATGTCATTGGCGCTACATCAAACATAAGAGAAGTCTTTACTCCTAAAGTTGAAAGCTCTGCATGGCTTACCTACACACGTATTGAAACAGATCCCCTAGACCGCCTGCATTGGTTAGGTTTTGACGGCAACATTTCAGTTAATCAGTGGAGTTTAATGCCCAAGATTCTGACGAGAGCTGAGAGCGAAAATCACATGTATGGTCTTTCCGCTGAGTATCGGTGGACAACGTCCGTTTCAATTAATGCCGGTTGGCTAAAAGAAGACAATCCCCAAGACTATTACGAGAGAGACCGTTACAGCGGACAAGTCAATATAAAGCAAAACTTATCTGAAATCGGCCTGACCCTCAATAATCTCAATTTCAAGATGTGGCTGGGTTACTCGATCAACCTTATTAAGTACGACTCTCTTTCCTCTCGAGACGCCGAACTTGCTGCGCTGGGAGGAGGCGAACTGGTGCAAAATCTGTCTTCTAAAGTTAGTGTTCTCTACGGTTATAGCCATACGAAAGATGGAATTTACGGCTCGCCTTCAGGGGGATATACGGGGCAGTTTTATACAGGTAGCCAATGGAACCTTCACCCAAAGATGTTTCTATCGGGGCGTATTCTAACCGGTTACTCCAGAGTTTATGAACTTTCTGTGGGGGCGAAATGGTGAAGCTTGTCCTCATTGTTTTTTTATCCTTTTTACTCGTAGTCTGTGAGCGTTCAGATGACTTGACCGACCACAGCCATTTCGATCGCAACGTCGGCCAAGCATCGCTTTCTCAGTTTACATTTAGCGGTCACGATGGCCTTCTTCATGTTACTTCTGTTACAGAGGAAAACATCGAGCTCTTAGCTAGCGCGCCTGAATTTTCATTCACGATTAGAAAAAACACTTCTCAACCCGTCGACCTTACCATCACGATCGGCAATGTCCCGTCAGATATTGAAATTATCGGACTTGGAAGTGGCGAAGAAGTTGCTGGCAATGAACGCATTTGGCTAGCGAAGCAATGGACAGTCACCCTGAATGAGGAGGTACAAACTTTTTCCACTGTCAAAGCATCAAGCGAAAATTTTTCTTATCTTGTCTTTGGAGATATCCAAAGAGGACTAGATGACTTCGATGAAATGATCACAATCATGAATGAACAAAACGATGCTGCATTTATTATTGGTGTCGGAGACCTCACCAACAATACCCAAGACGACGAATTCACTAAACTCATCAGTCACTATCAGAAATTACGCTTGCCGGTCTATGTAACACCCGGTAATCACGACGTCTTTCGAGGGGAGCTCTTTCAAAAACACTTCGGTAGCGCCACCTATTCTTTTGACTATCGAGGCGTGCGTTTCACCTCCATAGATAGTGCCTTTGCCGGTTTGTCAGGTTATACCTGGGAACGATACGAGCGCTGGGCCGAACAACAGTCCGGTAGACTTCATGTTGTTTATTCCCATTATCCAAGCACTGATGTTTCCGGAATCCGCGCCGGCCATTGGAGTAAAAGACGCGAGGCTTTTCGGTTTCAGGCAATTTCGTCAAAGTTTGACGTCGATCTATTGATGTTTGGTCATATTCATAGTTTCGACCAGTACCGCATCGCTGGCATCGATACGGTTATCACAGGCGGATCTGGCGGTATTCCAGAGGAATTGGACGGCATCGGGCGTCATTTTATCCGCATCGACGTCGATATTCCAAACGCGCAATTTAAAATTCAAGCCATCGAAGTTCCCTAAAGAAACTGCAAAATAAAGGCAGCGATATACGACGCTTCTTGGAGATATTCGTAGCGACCAGTGGCTCCCATATGACCACTTTCCATTTTGGTCTTCAGGAGAAGCAATTGATCGTCTGTTTTTAAATGACGTAGCTTAGCGACATACTTAGCTGGCTCCCAGTAAGTCACTCTTTGATCGTTAAGCCCTGCGGTGACCAGCATTTTAGGGTACTGTTTTGGTGTGATATTTTGAATGGGACAGTACTTCTTTATGTATTCGAAGTAAATTTTTTCGTTGGGATTACCCCACTCGTTATACTCAAAAGTCGTCAGTGGTAGGTCTTCGTTAAGCATTGTCCAAACAACATCGACAAAAGGCACTTCCGCGACGACACCGGCAAAGAGATCCGGTCTGAGATTAGCCGCCGCGGTCACCAACATTCCCCCCGCACTGCCGCCACGGATAAAGATTTTGTCTGCACTGGCAATGCCTTCTTTAATCAGCCCCTCACAACAAGCAACAAGATCAAGAAAGCTGTTCATCTTATGAAGAAGCTTACCTTCCTCATACCAATGCCTTCCCAAATCAGACCCACCTCGTACATGAGCGAGCGCATAAACAACACCACGATCGACGTAACTAAACCTCTCGCTATCAAAGGAGGCACAAAGACTACTGCCGTAGGCTCCGTAAGCTTCGACGACAATCGGTCGAGCGCCCTTGCTCTCATCATCCTTGTTCATCAATAAAGTGACCGGTATCTCTTTGCCATCATGACTTGACAGATACAAGCGCCTCACCAAGTAATTATTCTCATCAAACTTCGGATCCGGAACGAGCTGCTTCTTTTCTAAATGCTGCTCACCTGTTTCAAAATCGTAGTAAAAAACACGAGAAGGTTTCGCGGGAGAAGCGTAATAATAGTGGAATCCTTTAAGGTCAAATTCAAGATTGCCAAAGACATCGATTTCATAGGCTTCATCTTCAAAAGTCAGAGACTTGCTCGAACCGTCAGACCAATCATAAATATAAATATGACCAAGACCTTTGATCGACTTGTTGATGACCATAAAGTCCTTAGAAACCAAACATGATTCGATAAATTCGCCTTCTTTGTGGCCTACGATATCCTTCCAATAGCGCCTTGTCGGTGTATCGATCGGGGTGCTGACGATCTTAAAGTCTTTGGCTTTTAAATTACTGCGGATCACAAAGTTGTCATCATGATCAGAGACATCGTACTCATGGTTTTCACTTCTTGGTTCTATAAGCTTGAGCCCGGCCTCACTGCCTGAAGCATTCATGTAATACCATTCAGACATGTTGTGGCCTTCAGAGGCTAGAAAGATAAAGCGACGGCTTTCTGACTTATAGAGATCGACAAAGAAGCGTGTATCCTCTTCTTTATAAATCAATCGGTCGGATTCATAACCGAGATGATGCCAATAGACTTGGTTAGGGCGATGATTTTTATCGTGGGCAACATACAGCAGACTGCGACTATCCTCTGTCCACACAGCTGAATAAGTTCTCTCAATCGGATGGTCAAATAAAACACCCGAGCTTAGATCAAGGACATAAAGGGTATATAACTCATCACCTTTATGATCGACGCTGTAGGCAAGCAGCTGATGGTCGGGACTATGACTACAAGTTCCCATATCGAAATAAGTCTGACTGGCTGCGAGTTGATTGAAGTCGATTAAGACTTCCTCGTCAGCACTGAGAGTGCCTTTTTTCCTACAATATCGATAGTATTGCTCACCTTCTTCTATACGAAAGTAATAAAAATACGGGCCATCCTTGCGCGGTAACGTTTGATCTTTTTCTTGGAGACGCCCCTTAAGCTCTCCAAATACCGACTCCTGCAACGCAGCGGCTTTTCGCATGTGGAAGTCCGCATAGTCATTCTCATCTTGCAAATATTTTAGAGTATCTGGATCATTTAGATCAGACAGCCAATGCCAAGGATCTTCAAGCGTCTCGTCGTGAATCGTGCGGGCATAGGATTTTTGGGGGGCAACGGGTGGTTTCATCAAAGCCTTTACGCATCTTTAGTCGATTGTGATGCAAGTTCCTTTATTTGGGCTTCAAGCTCTTTAATACGCTCTTCAAGTTTGGGCAATCTTCTCATCAGAACCTTTTCTTTACGCCATTCTTTTGAGGTCACGATGGGAAACCCCATATAATCTCCGGGCTCACTAATTGACTTTTGGACACCAGCCATA
>CAZBDM010000191.1:0-1692 GCA_964490675.1 uncultured Oligoflexales bacterium | reverse complement strand
CCAGCCATACCACCGACTCTGATACGATCACCAATAACAACGTTGTTACTGATATTGGTGGCACCACCAATAACACACCAGTTCCCAACGGTTGCTGAGCCCGCCATTGCCGCTGTACCACAAAGCATCGAGTGTTCGCCGAAGTTGCAGTTATGAGCGATATGACAATGACTGTCGATTTTACTGCCTTTGCCAACACGAGTTGGTGTCATTGTTCCTGCATCGACAGAACACATAGCACCAATTTCGACATGGTCTTCAATGACCACTCCTCCTACTTGTGGAATCTTTGCAATATCGCTTTCACCAGGTGCGAAGCCAAATCCATCAGAACCAATCACTGAGCTCGAATGAATCATGACATCCTTACCAATCTTACAGTCAGCGTAAATCGTCACGTTTGGATAAAGAACGCTTCCCTCGCCAATTGTCACATTCTTACCGATACTTACACCGCTATAAATGACAACATTGTCGGCGATTCTAGTGCCGCTACTGACATAACTAAACGGCATGATCGTGACGTTCTTTCCTATTTCCACCCCCTCTTCGACAACCGCATGCTCACTGATACCGGCATCGGGGTGCTGAGGTTTGTGGAAGATCTGAGCGGTTTTTGCAAAAGCATAGTAGGGGTTGGGATGAACAAGCTGAGCCGCTTTCACCCCTTCAATCTTGGTTTTTACGATGATTGCTGCCGCCTGGCTACTACTGGCATGGGCTAAGTAAGCCTCGTTAGTGATGAACGAGACCTGCACTGAAGAAGCCTGCGGCAGGGGGGCAACACCTTTTATTTCGATATTTTTGTCTGGTGGATTGACTAAATCTGCACGAAGGTAATCGGCTAATTCTCTCAGTTTCATCGTCAAGCTGCCTACTAAAAAGGTTGCGTTCTCGTAAAGACCATCTTACCCGCACTGACAAGCCTTTGTCTATGTTATGTTTTTGGGCATTTTTTGGAAAAATCAGTCGACTTTTTCTTCAAGAAAATCTGTGACCAAAACTTCAGCACAACCAAGGTATTGACTCGGTTTTAAAGCCAAAAGACGACTTTTTTCAGCATCCGGCAGCTCAGCACAGTCCTTTATCGAGCGTTCGATAACTTCTCGGTCGACAGTCTGCCCTCTCGTCGCCGCCTTCAACCTCTCGTAGGCATCATCAACCCCATAGCGACGCATCACCGTCTGAACAGCTTCCGCCAAGACCTCCCAAGCTACATCGAGGTCTTTGCTGATCATCTCTTGCGAAGCTTCGACCTTCGACAATCCCTTCAAAAGCGAAGAATGAGCTAAAAGACTGTATCCCGCCATCGAACCCAGGCTGCGAAGAACTGTCGAATCGCTAAGATCCCTCTGCCATCTTGAAATCGGTAATTTTTCCGCGAAGTGTTTCGCTAGACTGTTAGCGAGCCCGTAGTTTCCTTCGGCATTTTCAAAGTCGATCGGATTGACCTTATGAGGCATGGTACTCGATCCCACTTCACCCGCTTTAAGCTGCTGCTTGAAATAGCCAAGAGAGATGTACGACCACATGTCTCGGCAGAAGTCGATCGCTATGGTATTAAAAAGAGCTAACGCGTTGCTGTAGTTTGCCACACAGTCGTGGTTTTCTATCTGAGTTGTCAGCGGATTAAAGCGCAGTGCCAGCTTTGTTTCGATAAAATTCCGCGAAATTTCCTTCCAGTTAAGATCT
>CAZBDM010000190.1:0-7727 GCA_964490675.1 uncultured Oligoflexales bacterium | reverse complement strand
AGCAAGAGCAAAACAGGACCAACTCTCACTGCAATGAAACCTTAGTCACCGAACTCTGCAGTGGACAGCTGCAAAACAACTGTAACATCGAATGGGTCAATGACCGGGCCCTGCGTATTTCAGTTAACTGGTGATGTAAACTTACTCTGATACAGTTGAACAAATTTCTGCGTATAAAAAGTCTTGGCATATTGTCTTTTGATGTTGTGAGCTTTCCGCCTCAGCCTGCTCAGCCGCTTCCGGTCGAGGTACTTGTTCGACAACAGGTTCAGGTGTAGGGCTTTCTCTTTGTTGATCAGCTTCATTGTTGGAGTCAGAAGCGCTTACGTCATCCTCGCTTTCTCCTTGAGGTATGACTGCCCCGCTTGCCGTTGTTGGCGGTGAGCTTGATGCTGCAGGATGGGGTGAATCTGGCGAAGCTGAGCTTGGTGAGGGTTTGACTTCGGCTCTGGAAGGCCCTTCAGAGTCGTCAGCAGTAGGATCGGTTTTTACTAAACCTGTAAGCTTGCTAAACACTGTTGCTGCTAAAGCTTCTGCACCAGTTGAACTTAAGTGCCACTTATCAGCCCCGTAATTTTTCACATCACTGGCAAATTGTTTTTTTGTTTCTTCTGTTACTCCCTTGATCACTTGACAGCCCTTGTCTAGACCTTTTTCTCTTCTGACGGCTTCTAGTGCTCTCACAAAGTGAGCTTGAGTCGCCTCTTGAGATGTGATCTTAGTGTGTTTATTGATGTGAAAAGGATGAGTCGATATATAGATGCACTTCCTCGTCGCTGTTTGTTCGTAGAACTTTCTCACCTTGTCTTCAATAAAAGAGTAACCAAAAGCCAAAGAGTTATCTAAAAATTGGAAAATCACAATGTCTGGACTCGTTTGACTGATAACAAAACTAAGTGCTGAAACGCTAAGATCGCTACTACACAAAGGATGAGTTGTTCTTTCTGCCTTGGAAACAATCGAATCATTTAAACGGATATTTCCAGAACGGGAGCCCTTACACAACCAATCTGCGTTATCCCTGTTGTCTTTGTCTGTTTCAATGGCTGGATCTCGATAATTCACCCAATGGCGAATGGAACTATTTCCAACTCCGTAGACTGTGATATTGCCTTCTCCATATTTCTTTTCTAGGTGGTTATATAAATGACGACCATAATCACCCTCCATATGAGAGTCACCGATCACAAGAATTTTAGTCGGAGACACTGCCTCTCCTGAAGCGAACCGATACTGATCAGAGTCGCTGTTAGAGATACTTAATTGACAAGACACCAAAACACTTGGCAATAAGAAAACGAAGAGTTTGAGGATAGCATTCTGCATGAGATCAAATTCCGTATCATACCTAACGAGCACTGTAAGATCGGAATACTTGAACAGTCCCTTTAGAGGGACAAACCAACAAAACCCTAATTTAACTTTATTATTACATCACCTTAACAGTTGTTGTTGTTAAAAAAATAGCCTTTCTGCCGATAGATGAGCGATCGACTGGCAAAGACCATCTGTTTTGACATCATGGTTTGCTCGATATGACTGATCATGGTTGTTTTCATGCAAAGGAAAATAATGAAGCCTCTCCTTGCCATCCTTATCACATTCAGTGTTTATTCTTGTTCGAGCAACAAGAAGCCCAAGAAAATAAACACTGCTCCGATTAGTAAAACACCGATTTCTGGCGACAAAGGCAGTCCCCCTGAGAAAGGGCCTGCTATAGATCCAACAGCACAGGATGCGGCAAGCAAAGCAAAGCTTATTGGCCATTGGATCGGATCGCCAGAACTCTTTTCAACATTGACAGGGGAGCGTTTTCGTATCGAACCGCACATTACGATTACATCGAGTACTTTTACTATAAACATTCATTGCCTGGACAAAGATCAGGACGAAACTCTTGCGAAAGTCTCCCTTGTCAGTGATCTGGAAATAACGGAAAGGAAAATCATTGTTAACCATTCCGATAAGCTCGAAGATCAAGAAAGCTTTACCCTACCGCAAGGAGGAGACGGCGTTTGCAAAATCAAACACAAAGAGGCCGATTCTTCTCAACTCAGTTTCAATTACGATCCGACGACAGATCGATTAACATTGTCTTTATTAGATGGAAGTGGAAAAACGGTCGTTCTAAAGCGAAATCAATGAAATGAAGTTTTTAATCAAATTGACCGTATTCCTATCTTTACTGACATTCTTAAGCGAAGATCTATTGGCGCAGGCACGTTTATAGGGTTGGAAGAATAGAGCTATCACCTTGATTCGTTTCGCAGGAATCAATCGATAAGGTTATCATCCTGACTGTTAATACATTGAAATAAAACAGCAGGGAAGCGTTCCTAGGAGCTGATCGATTGTTGAGAGTGAAAGTTTCGCCTCTCAACAACTTATCTGGCTAGGCAATCATCACTCTTCCCAAAGGAGAGAATCAACCTTTAAGCGCTTTCAGAGCACCAGAGACCTTCAAAACGACAGAGAGCAACCTTACCGGGATAAATAACTTATTACTGCCAAAAATATTTTGGCTTTTCTTGCACAAAGATCAAACGACAGGATTCTTCCAAGTCTTTTAAACGAATCTTTTTAGTCCAATCTCCATCCTTCTTCGCACCGGAAGCAGTCAAATAGAAGACACCAGAAAAATCGCCTGAACTCACCTGCACTGTGTGATGCGAGGAAGCGTAACTTGCGGCAGATGCATCTTTCCCATCCTGATCATCATCCGTCTGAGAACCTTTATCAGTCGCTGAGCTTTCGTCACAGAAGCCGTCCATAAAAGCATTGTCACACTCTTGCGTTAGACTCATTGTTTCATCTGTCTTTTTGTCGTCGAAATATTCAAACTGAAAAGGAAAAGCGGCAACGTCTTCACCATCTAAGCTCTCACTTGCGATGGTGACGACAGAAAAGACCCCAGCATGTTTGGCTAACTTGATTGAAGAGCTATCACTGTTACCTTCCATGACAACCTGACACTTATAATCGGGATCGCCACCGTATTCCGGACTCGGATTCATTTCGAAAGTTGAAGCACCTGGATCAGTCCTGTTTAGCGAATAAACCATGTGATTGGAGAAAAAAGCTGGTTTATCGCGATTTGGGTTTATATAGTGAGAGACATACATTTCATTGAACCGATCGCCGTAGGCACGAAAATCACTACTGCTTGCTTTCGTCGCGCTATCATCATCTCCACGTTGACAAGCCAAAAAAGCAAATACCGCCACTATAAGAATAGCCGATTTCATTGGAATCCCCTTTTTTTTTAAATTGGACATTTCTATATCGGCGCAGCTTGGTCGTTTCTTTAACACACCTCACTTATCCTTTTGTTAGTAGATACTTACACCCTCTCGTTGCCTCTGCGTTGCAGTGCTTTTTGTATTAATCAAAAGGGAAATCGTCCCGTCCTAAGTTTTTGAGGCCCAGGCCTGCTAGATTTTAATTGCCAGACTTGTGAGACTTATTCGTGAGCGTTGAAGAAAAACCCGGCACAGCGAAGCCTTTTAGCTCCGCTATAGACTTTCTTGCTACTGGAGGGCGTGCTGCTCACAAGAATTGCCAACAATAGGAATACCATCTCTGACATGTGGTTGACCAATAACCTCTCGACGCTTTTTTAGCATAATTTCGCGGCTGTCTGCTAAATCCTGGAATGCTGGGACGCCTGGATGAATGACAGCATTTCTTTGATGGGGCGATGGAAGGAGGCTATATAGTCGCGCAGCTAGGGCTCTCGGCCTGAAGCTATCGATGCTTGCGGCTAAGCGCTGTGGTAGCGACTGGTCATAGGTATGGACGTGGTGGTTCGCATAAAATTCTCTGAGCTGCACCTCATCAAGCTCCCCTTCAGCAGCTAAATACCGAGCAAGTTCTAAGAGAGTCGTAAAGTTTCTCAAAACATAAGCTCTCGCAAGCTTTATGCTCTCATTTAGCATGCGGTCGACTTCACGATTTAAAATCGTCCTCTGCTCAGCCGATAGATCTTGTAATTTATCACCGATCTGCAAACCAAAAGCTTCGTGGGCAAGTCCGTTTTCTAAAATAGCTGCTCTAATCATGTTTTTAGCAGCAAAGAAATCATTACTATGGCCAGCATCGACGACCCCTCCCCAGCTTGCCAAAGATTGGGCCACGTGGCCTGCTGCAAAGACTGCAGCATGGAATAACACCACTTGTCTTGTTTGACTTATTCTAACGGTAGGGATACTTGAAGCAATTCCATCCCATAGAGTTGGTCTCCCATTAACCATACCAAAGCCCTCAACGATACTGACACGGGTTTGCTTAAAAGCATCATGAAAGAGAGCATATTCTACAATCGCATGACCCGCCTCATGAATGGCCGTTAGCTTTCTATCTTCACTCAATCTTACCGGCTCGACAGGCAGCGCTAGACCTGGGATATCAACGACAAAGGTTTTTTGGCTTTCATCGTGTCGATAGGACGCTTCTAACTGAACGACCTTCCTTACGACCCCTTGACTTGCCTCAACTTCGGCAACTTCGAGGGTTCTAAGGGTCACTTCACTGGCAACGGGCACAAGGTCACTGAGAAGCTGGGATTCAAGGAGCTTAAAGAGCTTTGTGCCAATTTTGTCAAGACTTGCTCCTTGTTCTTCAAGGTTGTAAACGTAAAGCTCCGCTAGCTCTAAGAACCTAAAATAATCATCAACTGAAGCAAAGCTTACATTCCAATAACGGCCGTGATTTGGATCACGCAGAGCGGTAAGCGCGTGAGCGACTTTAAGCTGTAAAATATGTCTGATTGAGTCAAAACCAAGAGGCCCAAAAACATGAAAGTTCTCAAGGCCAACACGAGCGATAAATGCTTTTGGAAGCTCGTTGATCAACATGCCATAAACTCCCATATCGGTTCCGTACGCCTGTCTGTGAATCTCTTGATAAGCGAATTGCTTGACAAGTGGATGAATGTGAGGCGGGATGGCTTTGTAGATGTGTTGACCGAGATTAGAGGTCATAACGATTGTAAGACGGCTTAAATCTAGTGTTTTACCGTTAGCCAAGGTTATAACTGGTTCTCTAAGGACATCGTATAAAGCATATGCGATGTATTCAGTTGGAACGGTTGAGTTTGTAATTTCATCCATAACAAGAACAAAGCTGCCACCTGTTTTACGATAGCGATCGTGAAAAGTACTTTCAACGAAATTCTCGCCATTCATTGTTCCTAAGAAAAAGTGACGAATATCGTCAGGGTGTTTGATCTTAGCGAAGTTTTCTACCAGCGCTGCATTTGGGTTTTCGGGGTAGCGAGCCCAAGCTATATTTTTTGCAAAAAGGGTTTTTCCACCCGATGTTAAGCTTGTAAGGAAAAGAAGCATAGGACCAGTGCTGCTGACTTGCCCTGCTTTGAGAGCTGCGAGTTCATTTTCTTTGATCAGTATTTCTCTGACAACTTGATCAACGATCGGCCCGACCCCATAGACTTGACTATTCACTCGAGCAGGAAAATCTTCTGTAATCCGTTTAATCTTTTCATCGCTGAGAAAAGGCCGCGCGACATCAACGAGTGTTGCAGCAATCGGTTCGCGCGCCAATTCGCCTTCTTCTGTGTAAAAGACGAGGCTCCTACTTTGATCCGGGTTTTCAGCAATATCAATCAATACTTTTGTTCCAGACTGTAGACCTTTAAAGCTGCCACGTGTTTGTGCCGCCGAAACTGTCGTAGAAACGATACCAAGAACCCTTTGCGTCAGGCGGCTTCCTTCATCAGAAGGCACATGGCGGTAATTCGCAACAAAACGAATCAGTGGTTCTGTCACATCGAATTCAATATGCAGGCGCGACTGATAGAAAAGCAGAGCGATATCGGCAATCAGCATCTTTGTGACACCTTCAAGCGTTTCAGGATGATAAGGCTCCATCAAGACAAAGCCGGCTTCAGGAATGGCGGCAACCAACTCTTCGGGGGTCGAGCTATCGTAGGAAAGACCTGCTTTTTTAGCCGCAAACATTTCCATGAGTTCCGCAGTCGCGTGACGGTAACGTTCGTATATGTGCGTCCTCGCTTCTACGACTGCAGCTGCGTTTTCTGGAAGAACTTGTTCGCTAAACCCCGAGTAGAGCTGAGCGGCAGCATCAGAGCCAAAAATGACAAGAGGTTTGACACGAACCACTTCTTCTCCCATTTCTCCAGTCTTCGGATCCTGGGACACATTGCGGACTTCTATTTCGCCATTGAGAAGCGGCAACAAGAAGTTTTCTTTGACATCACGTGACCAGACGCTGAAGTTTTCAATATAGAAGACCGGTCGACGCAGTCTTACAATAGTGCGCGCGCGGCTACGGTTCACTTTTCTTTTGACTATGTATTTGTCTCTTTCGCCAGGGCCTTTGCCCTCCACGATGTCAATATGGTAGTCATCACCAGAGCGATCTACGACATATTTTAATAATCTCGGAATCTGGTCTGAACCAATAAAACCCGTCGACGAGCCGAGGTGTGTTCCCAAATTTTCAAGGCGAACAACAGGAGACATGATATAAAGGTTTTCTGACCATGCACCCTCATAACCATAAATGGCATCAACCAGAAGTTTTACAAAGCCTTTACGACCGGTTCCCGATGATCCCATAAGCACCAGCGAGTTAGTATTGACTAAAGCTTCTTTTGCGGCATCGACCTCCTGACCTTCGAATAAAAGAACCGTTCGTAGCATATTTTCGACACGACCTTTTAGCTCTTCTTGTCCGACCCAATGCTCTCTTATATGGGACATCATGTCTTCGAGTCTCCCTGAGACTTCTTCATCGACAGTTAAGCTAAGCTCTTCAGCGTCTCTACGTCTCTGACTCGTTATCGTTTTTGCGCTTACGCCTTGCGGATAAGCCAGCAAAGCTCTTTCGTCAAAGTCTATTGCGGAGACCGCTGAATAAATTGACAATTCTAATGCAGGAAGACTTACGTCTTCCAACGAGTCGGGAGCAAGCCCTAGACTCTTAAGGAGCGCATATTCTTTTCTACGCACCTCCTGCCCATCTTTTCCGAGGAATATGCTAAAACGATCAGCTAAACCTTCAAGTTCCTGACCTACTTCTTGATCAGCGATGGCATAGATCGCTTCTAAGACGACGTGCAGACGTTCATTTACACGTTTCGTTTCATCATGAGAAATGCCGGCACTTTTTAATTTGTCTTGGTAGGTTTCGAGGAGTTCTTCGGCACTGCCGAGGAGACGATGAGCGAGAGGGTGGTAGGGGAAATGACGGGCTTCGTGAAGGAAGTCAAACAACTCTGACCTTTCACCGTTTAGATCAAACTTTTTTTGAAACCTTTCCCAGAACTCCACGAAGCGAATATCGAGCTCGCTTGGCTCATGCCCAACCGGCTCTTCGGAGGTTCGTGGACGATCGTCTGCAGCGACAGAAGTCGATAGGCTGGCCAACATAAATATAAGGATATAGCGAGAAAACTGCTTTAACACTAAAAATTTCCCAATGATAACGATACTCTAATTATGCGTTAGTTTTTTAATTTTTTTTATACGGTGAGAGCTTTCTATTAGTTCGCTAGTTAACTGTCAATAAAAAATTGATCAGCCAGTCAAAAGCTGTTGGGTAAACAAGGGATGGGTCGACTAAGAAAGCGAGTTATTCTTTAAGCACAGTGTTGACATTCAATGAGTATGAGCGTGAGCATGATACCTTATCTATCCGGGATCCGAAATTTTTTGAAAATAGTCCTTAATATCAACGGATTCGAAGTT
>CAZBDM010000189.1:631-7753 GCA_964490675.1 uncultured Oligoflexales bacterium | reverse complement strand
TACGAATCCATTTTTTTCCGCGAATAAAGCTGTATCGACGTAAAGGAAGTCAGCATCACCGCGCGCCTGATTTTGACCAGAAGGGCGGAGCCACACTTTTAGCTGAGTATTTTGTTGTTGTGATTGACCCTGGGCATTAAAAATCGCAATCACCTCTGAAACAAAACGGGTGTAGGAGCGATTGAAAATAACTTTGTTTCTTTGGGGCTCTGCTGACCATTCATAAAAGGTGGGATGGAGGTTTTGCATATTGGGGTTGGAAAAGCGTACCTCAGGATAGTCTTTAGCGCCGGTATAGAGACCCACCATCGCTCTATAGACTTCATCTCCTTTCAAAGTTATCGAAGCTTGCAGAGTAATGTCCTTGCCATTTTTGACTAATTTGAAAGGATATTTGTACTCGACCCTATCAAGCAACACCTGCGAGTCACAGCGACTAAAGTCATCAAAGCGGAAGTCTTGCAGATAAGTTTTCTGGAAAGCACTTATGAATTTACGAATGTTTGTACAGCGTTGGCTAATATCAACATTGAGGAAGGTCGTTGCAACAAGGCTTCTGTGGTCGAGTACCTCTTCTGTTTCTCTCAGAGCATGAAAGCCTTCTGGAGTATCTTCAGAGCTATCGTCGGTTCCACAAGCTGAGAAAAGACCAAACAAAACGACCCAAACATGTCTCCGCCATACCGTTCTCAATGCACCGCCCCTCGCCTTATTAAATTATCAATTCTCATGGATTATAACAATTTTTTATAAAAAAACAATTATTTTATAATTTATTATGAATTACAATAAAATCGTTGTTATTTCAAAAAGATCGATCGACTTTGAGCCGAAAGTCGGCTTAAAATACCGGCTTTACACTGGGCTTCCTAAACCTCCTGATCATCATTGAGGATTTTACTGAATGAGTAAGAAAAAGTTCGATTTTGGCATCCCCTACCAAAGCAGTGCAGAGATTCGAAATGGGTTTTTTAAGTTCTTCGAAGAACGCGACCATAAGTTTGTGCGATCTGCGGGTGTTTTCCCCAAAGACGATCCGACCCTTCTCTTCACCAACGCAGGTATGAATCAATTCAAGGCGATCTTCCTTGGCGACAACCGCGAAGGCCTCAAACGCGCTCACAATAGCCAAAAATGCTTGCGAGTATCCGGTAAACACAATGACCTCGATGAAGTCGGCCGCGATACCTATCACCACACCTTTTTTGAAATGCTAGGGAACTGGTCTTTTGGAGACTACTATAAAAAAGAAGCCATCGAATGGGCTTGGCAGCTTTTGACCGATGTTTATAAACTCCCCAAAAACCGCCTATTTGTTACCGTCTACAAAGATGATCAGGAAGCTGAAGATCTTTGGAAGGAACTCACTGATATCGAGCATCACCGCATCATGCGCTTTGATGAAAAAGATAACTTTTGGGAAATGGGTAATGTCGGTCCTTGTGGCCCTTGCTCTGAGATCCACTTTGACCTCGGCGATTTAGCCACCCAAAACGATACCTATCAGGACAAGGTGGGAGGTGTTAACGGAGAAGACGGTCGTTATGTGGAAATCTGGAATCTTGTCTTTATGCAAAACGAACGGCTTGCAGATGGGTCTTTAAAGCCTCTTACAGCCAAGCACGTCGATACCGGAGCTGGCCTCGAAAGAATCTGTAGCGTCATTCAACAAACCGGCTCCAACTACGAGACCGATCTTTTTCAACCTATGATCAGTAAGATTGCCGAACTCTCAGGAATACCCTATGACTCTGACGAAAAAGGGACTCCCCACCGCGTTATTGCCGATCACATTAGAGCTCTGACCTTTGCGATTGCTGACGGAGCTACTCCGGGGAACGAAGGACGTGGATATGTTTTAAGGAGAATTTTGAGAAGAGCAAGTCGGTTTGCTCATGACCTCGGACAAAAACACCCCTTCCTCTTTAAGATTGTCGCCCCGCTTGTTGAGACAATGAAAGATGCGTTTCCGGAAGTAAAAGAAAGACAAGCTTATATCGAGCAAGTCATAGAGGCTGAAGAAAAGCGCTTCTTAAAAACCCTTGGTCAAGGACTGCAAAGATTTGAAAAATTGATCGAAGACGTCAATAAAAAGAAAAAAGACACCATTGCCGGAAAAGAAGTATTTCTTCTCTACGATACCTATGGATTCCCTACCGATCTCACTGAAATGCTGGCGGAAGAGAAAAACCTAAAGATAGACCATGCCGGCTATGAAACCTGTATGGAAGAGCAACGCGAAAGAGCGCGCAGTGCAGCAAAATTTGATGCGAGTTTTACAAGCGATGAGTCATGGAATATTATCGAGCCCTCAGTTGACACCAAGTTTTTGGGCTACGATACCCTAACAGCTGAAATGAAAACTTTGCGTTATCGCGAAGAAGGCGACTACATCTTTCTTGTCTGCAATCAGACGCCTTTTTATGCTGAATCAGGTGGTCAAGTAGGTGACCAAGGAATCATAAAGGGAGAAAATATTGAGTTAAAGGTTGTTGATACTTTTAAAGTTCTGGAAATGTGGGTCCACAAATGCTCGCTTGTTAACGGGCTGGTTAACGAAGATAGCTTAAAAAACTTAACCGGACAAGTTGACGAAAACTTCCGCCTTAAAGCCATGAGCAATCACTCTGCTACTCACCTCCTGCATTCAGCATTGCGTCAACAGCTCGGTGATCACGTCGTCCAGCAAGGCTCTTATGTCGGTGCTGATCGATTGCGATTTGACTTCACCCACCACCAAGGCATGAGTAAGGATGAAGTTGAATCGGTTGAATCGATGGTCAACAATTTTATTCGCAAAAACGATCTTGTCGATTCGCAAGTCATGCCTTTTGATGAAGCGAAAGAATCCGGTGCAATGACGCTGTTTGGTGAAAAGTACGGCGACAAAGTCCGGGTTATCACAATGGGCACCTCGAGTAAGGAGCTTTGCGGTGGGACCCACACAAAAGCAACCGGCGACATAGGCTGTTTTCACATTGTTAGTGAAAGCTCCATTGCCGCTGGTATCAGAAGAATCGAAGCGGTTACTGGTGAAACCGCACAAAAGCTCATGCGCAGCCAAAGCAATACTCTGCAGAATCTTGCTCATTCTCTCAAAGTTAAACCCGATCAGGTAGCTGACAAGATCGGTGAAGTCAGTGACAAGCTCAAAAACCTAGAAAAAGAGCTTAAAACCCTGCGCACTGCCCAACTTAACCAACTCGCTGATCAGATGATAAGCGAAGACAAAAAGACGATCGGAGATCATTATGTCATTATTAAAAAGATCTCTCCGGATCTCGTCCCGACAAACCTTTTCCAAACTCTGCTTGATAGTCTCTCTGGTAAGCTCGGAGACGGAGTAGCGGTTCTTACAGTGGCTAGCGCTGATAGCCTGACCATATTGGCTGCGGTTGGAGAAGGTCTTCGAAAGAAGATAAAAGCCGGTGACATCGTTAAAGAGCTCGCTAAACACTGTGACGGACGTGGCGGTGGTCGACCAGATAAAGCCCAGGCAGGCTCTAAATCTCCGGAAAAACAAGATACTGTTCTTAAAGAAGCTGAGAGCTTTCTTAAGACCAAACTTTTGTAAGGGCTCACGTATGACTCAGCCACTCGCCAACAAACCTTATTGGCTGACTGAAGCCGCTCTCTTAGGTGAAAACTCGCTCCCAAAGAGCGGCGGCATTTTAATTATTGGATCAGGACTGAGTGGTGTATCAACTGCATATTGGTTACAAAAGTTCGGTATGACTGATCTCGTAATCGTCGACGAAGATCCCGAGAGAGCCGCAAGCTTTCGTAACTGCGGCCATATTCTTTATGGAACCGTTGAATCGATGGCCGCACTTAAAGCTCTGCATGGCGAAGAGGTCGCCAAACAAATCTGGCAACTCTCGATCGATCTTTGCCATGATGTCAGAGATACCGTTTCTGAACTCGCACTTGACTGTGAATACAAACAAGATGGTTACTTAGTCATCGCTATCGATGAAGCTGAAAATGAAGAAATCAAACAATCGATCAAGCTTCTAAATGATATGGGCTTCTCATCCGATTATGTAAACAAAGATCAACTCACCGAGTGGGGCTTTAAAAATAGCTTCGGTGCCCGCTATGAAAAAGGCTCGGCACAGGCTCATCCGGTTAAGTTTCGCAATGGCCTCCTTAAACATTGCATTGATCACGGACTGAAGTTTCACCAGGGCTATCAGATTGAATCGGTAGATGAGGATGCTGGTGGTGTTAAAGTGAAAATAAATGGCAAGCAGCTTCATTATGACGCCGTCGTTATCGCCGCTAATGCTTACAGTCCACTTTTTTCAAGTTTTTTCAAAGACCACAAGCTCGTAGAGCCGTTCCGCGGCCAGATCATTGCTTCAAAACCACTCAAACATAAGTTTGATGTACCCTATCCCCATAGCTTTGATCATGGTTATGAATATGCGATTGTAAGCGCAGATAATCGACTGGTTATTGGGGGATGGCGCAATAACACGCCAGCCGGTGAAATCGGCACCTACGATCTCTCCCCTAACCCGATGGTAACGGAAGGACTGATTAACTTCGTCTCGCAGCATTATCAAATCGAAGAAGATATTGAGTGGCAGTATCATTGGGCCGGTATTATGGCGACATCTAAGACAGGCTTCCCGTTTATCGGACCGACCTCAAGCCCGCTGATCTTCACTTGTAGTGGCTACACCGGCCACGGCTTTTCCTGGGCACACGGTAGTGCTAAGCTTCTCGCTAAGATTATGGTCGGGCAAGAGGTGCCAAAAGTCGTTCAGAAGTTTCGGCCTTACTTATGACCACTGGCTGCAAACATTGCATTAAAGTGATCACCATCGAAAACTCTCAAAAAATTGAGAGTGAGCAAAACACCTTAGATCAAGGCGTTTTGCACGCTTGACTAAAGAAAAACCCGTTGCATGTGCAACGGGCCTCGTTCATTTTCGTGTCATTTTTATCATTTTCGATTAAGAGCCAGTTTTAGCAACACCAGCCTCTTCATCGTACTTATCAAGAACATTAGCGATGACTTCATCATCATTTTCGATGAGTTCTTTCAAGTAAGCGACTCTTGGAATCGACTTGTTGATGTAACGCTCTGCAATCCACTTTCTTGAAGGATCGGTTTTGTAGTCCCATATGGCCGCCTCGGCAAGAGCATGCATGACTTTAATCTCAGTTATTCTCTCAGCATGGAGAAGCGCTGGTCGTAAGTTTTCAAACTTTACGAGATCGCGACTGATCAGCTTGATCATCTTAACCAGATCGTTGCCACTTGATTCTGAAAACTTCGCTCTGACGTTCGCTTTTACCATCTTCAAAATAATAGAAATCACCGCAGAGTGACTCATTTGTCGGAGTTTATAATAGCGTCTCATCAAAGAATCTGTCTCTGCGATACCTTTAACGCGAAGGCCGAGGGCAGTCTCGACAAACTCCATTGGATTACGGACGACTTCTTTAAGTAAGTCTTTTACGCACATCAATGCTTGAATCTGGCTGGTGCCTTCATAGATAGCGTAGATGAGAGACTCTCGCACCCAAAACTCAGCATCGTATTCAGTGGTAAATCCACTACCGCCATGAATCTGTAAGCATGTTCTTGCATGTTCAACCGATTTTTCGCCAGCGAAGTATTTAATCAGTGGCGTCCAGCGTCTCACTCGTTTTTGATACTTTGCGATTTTTGCTTTGACTTCAGCAATGCGCTCTTCGTTGAGCTTTTCGCGTTTTAGGTAACGCTCCGCAACGTAAATCGTAGACTGGTTAACTGCTGCTTGATGACAAACGCTGCGGAATGCTTTCAGCTCGACTTCAAGGTCGAGAAGTTTCTCTGCGATAAGCTCGTGACGAGCGATAGGCTTACCCCAAGTCTTCCTTGTTTCCGCAAAGTCTTTTGCCAGCCTTAATGTCGCTTCCATTGAGCCGATACCTTGAAACGATACGGCTATCCTTGCATCGTTCATCAGGTCAAGCATGTAACGGAAACCCTCACCTTCTTTACCAAGCAGATAAGCTTTCGAACCTTCGTATAAAAGCTCACAAGTAGCCGAGCCATGTAGTCCGACTTTTTCCTCCAAGGCTGTGACCTTGTAGTTATGCTGGCCGTCAATCTTTCTCGGGCAGAGGAAAAGATTGATCGCATTAAGTCCTTCTGAGCCCTTGCTTTTCTTAGCGAGAACTAGACTAATATCACCGCTACCGTTACTGATCCAGATCTTGTTTCCATAGAGCTTCCAGGTGCCATCATCTTGTTTTTCACCGTAGCTTCTAATATTGGCAAGGTCGCTTCCCGCTTCCGGTTCAGTGAGTGCCATATTTCCTGACATCTCACCACTTGCGATACGCGGTAGGTACTCTTGTTTGAGGTCGTCATTACCGTACTTTTCAATGATGTGGGCAACGGCTCCGTACCAAACGGCATTGAGAGTTGTCGAAGGGCAGGCGCGGTTGATCATTTCGTGAGTGATTGCCTCAATCAGAAAAGGTGCTGCCATTCCTCCAGCATCAGTAGCAACGCATAAACTTGTCAGGCCGACTTCTTTAAGAATATTCATATTGGAAACAATAGTCGGCGGCAATTCCACGTCACCGTCATCTTTTAATGTGATCGGTTCTTTTTCAACTTGCCTGGCTTTTGGTGCAATTTCATTACCGATGACCTCTCCCATCGACTCAAGCACTTCGATCCATGCGTTTTGATACTCTTCGGCAGTTTTGACCGAAAGCATCTCTTTTTCTTCATCGTTAAGGTATTGAAAAATTTCTTCAAAATCCGTTCTTTGCGTTAATTGAAAAGCAAGTTCAGGATTATCGCTAAAATAATTTCCCTTTTTCATAATGATTCCCCTTTTGTGACAACGACCAATTAGAACTATGGGAGGATTCTCAAATCGACCAAGCGCTAGTTTTACCGACTTCTATTATACGCTCGTTCTGATGAAAAGCGACTAAGATCTTTGTGAGATAAAGGTAAAGAGTTAAAAAGTCTTCGCAAAAAGTCGAAAGAAAGGAGCAAACACTCCGGCGTAAAACAAACGATTTGCGACATTTTAAGTCAAGCCACTAGAAAAATAGGGAGAACAGGCCTAAATTGATGACATTCGTAAAAAACCTATCGTTAGCGTT
>CAZBDM010000189.1:0-621 GCA_964490675.1 uncultured Oligoflexales bacterium | reverse complement strand
CGTTGTGGGGACTTTGCTTGCTTCTAACAACGAGTGTCAGCTCGGCGCAGCGCCCTGATGACAGTTTAGGAGTGCGGGAAATCTGTCGTCGCAAGCTAGCTGGTTATTACTTGACCAATAAAGATAAGGCCGGACGTCTTAAAACTTACTACAATCACCTCTATAAAAGGGCCAAAGAAACCGAAGCCGCCATGCGGCTCACAGAAAAAGCCGTTGAAGCGGCTGAACAAAGCCTTCTTCAGGCAAGTTACGATGAGGACAAAATCGAACGTTTCGAACTGCACCAAAACCGCTACGCTCGACTTAAATCGGCTTTCGACCAACAGATGCAGATTTCTGAAAAAGCCAAGATCGACTATCAAGCTGTCTCAAAAAAGATTGAAAGCATCGAAAAGCGACTTTTTGCAGTCTTTCGCTTAAAAGAAGTCGACACACCATCCGGTGTCTACCCTTTTCACCTTGTCTATCAATCACCTTGCAGCAAATACCGGGCAAACTGTCCGCTGCCCCCCGAACAGGCTAAAGCACTTAAGAATATCATCGGCGAAGATGAAACGCCTATCGAGTGTAATCGCTACGCTAACTTCAAGTGAAGGATCTTCAAACTCCTTAGGGGACGCC
>CAZBDM010000188.1:0-7811 GCA_964490675.1 uncultured Oligoflexales bacterium | reverse complement strand
GAGTACTATGCATTTCTGCCCCTAAACTGGCGTCAATGCCTCCGAACAAGCCCTATTTACAGCTCGATTCCTTATCTTCAAAGCTAAAGATTGGCGTCAATCAAGTGACAAAGAAAAGAGAATTTGAAACCCGCCGCTTCTACTACACAAACTTCGAACTCCTTGAAAACAGTGCACAAGTAAGAAAAAATCCCCCTGACAGCATCTTCACAGCCGACAACATTCGCCCCGACGGTCTTAAGATCGCCGAAGGTACGCGCAATACTGATCAGTACCAAGCCAGTCATCTTATCGATGCAGCTTACGGCATGTTAGATTTTAACATCCTTGATCGTCTGTTCCTTACTGGAGGTATGCGGATGGAAAAGTCGTCGCAAAAGGTCATGACTTTCGCCCTTCACGACGTCAATAAGTCAGCCGACATTGCCGAACTAAAAACCACTCACCATCTCCCGGCCTACAATGTCACCTGGCGCTTTTGGCAAAAGATGCAGCTGCGCGCCAGTTATAGCCGTACTTTAAGCCGACCCGACTTTAGAGAGCTTTCGACCGCCACCTATACCGACGATCAGATAGATATGGAAGTGGTCGGTTATCCTGACCTGAAAACATCCCGTATCCTTAACCGCGATATAAGATGGGAATGGTATCCGCGCTCAAAACAAAACCTCTCCATTGGCTTTTTTCAAAAAGACATCGAAAAACCAATCGAGCGCGTACTTCTCAATGCAGCTGGCAATGCCAATATCGTTAGCTTTCGTAACTCTAAAAAAGCCGTTAACAAGGGTGTCGAGTTTGAATTTATGCTGCACCAAAACTTTTTCGGTATCGACACCACTTTAGGGGGAAACTACAGTCGCATCCTCTCAAAAATCACCCTCGACCTAGCACAGGTGGAAGGCGAATCAACCCTCACTTCCCTAGAAAGACCGATGCAAGGGGTATCGCCTTACACAAGTAATTTGTATTTGTCGCTAGAAAGCTTCTCAGTTGGCCATACGTCAACGTTGGTTTATAACGAAATTGGCAAACGCATCACTGAACTCGGTAGCAACGGCCAACCAGATGTTTACGAGCGCCCGTTGCGTCAAGTGGATTATGTCAGTAAACAAAAAATCGGCAAGCTTTATCATTTGAGTTTTAAGATTAAAAACCTTCTTGCTGAAGGTAAGATTACCGAGCAAGCAGGCCGAGAAATCCTAAGAGTCGAAGGGTCGCGTACTTACAGCATTGGTCTAAGCGCAAAGATTTAGTTTAACAATACCTGCATACACTAATCACTCACAAAAAGCAGAAATCTTTTGGAGTTACTAAAAAAGATCGAGTCACTTAATCCCAAGCCCAAAAAGCCTCATCTCTCAGTTGGTCACCATCCCTTTCGTTCGTCCATGAATTACCGCCTCTTTTGTAGGAGTCACGAACGCCTTCAGCAACGTTATAGTTTTCAATAGGAACATCTCTGACACTTTCAAAGGCGACTTGTTCATGACTGTGTCCGCTCATCGATTTAAGTCGAGAATCCTTAGCTTCTTCAAGTAAAATTAACCTGGCTTCTTCCAATGCTTGGACTTTTTCTACTTCTGATGCCTTACCAATGTCGTTATTAGGCCTCGATTCGTATTTCTTGGTAAGGATCTTATCTGCTAAAGCTTTTTGCTCCTTCTCGCTAATCATCATTACACGAGTCTTTGGTGAACTTCTATAAGCGGTTTCCCAGCCTTTTATGGCAATGCCTTGCTTGGCTCTTTCCCCTAATGTCTTGCCCCCATCTGGGCGAGGACAAGCTGTCAGCGCAAACGTACAAGTGGCACCTGCTACCGTTGAAGCTCCTCCATTCTCTCTTGCCTTAGCATCGACGGCATCCTCGAGCTCATCATCTTTTCCTGTCGATTTGGGATTCGTCCAATCATCAGCTGTTGTCTTAAACTTTGATTGAGCTAGATCCACTGCATCGGCATTGAGGGCATCTTTCATTTTGTCAACTGCTTCTGCCAGTCCCTCAATCTCGCCGATCTTATTAATACCTTTTGCTCCAACAACAGCAACGATAATATCTACCGGCACGGTTAGCAGTAATTTACAAAGAAACTCTGATTGATAGTGTACCGGTAATCTATCGTACCATTCATATTTGGCTTTTAAGTAGGACTTTGCCAACGGAACAGCATTAAACATGACGTCAACCAATGTGGTCACGAGCTCACGTTGCTTGGCGCCTTTTTCAGCAAGCCTTTCCGTAGCAATTTCACGCATGGTTTTACTCCATGATAAATACTTGACTAAAATATCGATGTCCGTCTCGACAACGTATTTTATTGCACTCCAAATCCCCTTGATAGCGTCCCAAATACCACCAGTGCTAACAGAAACACCGTCCATCAAACCTAAACCACATCTTGTGATTTGATTATTTGTTAGAGTTTGTTCGTACTGGTACTGTTGAGCGGATGCTGATTGGACGCTGGATGCACCACCATCGTCAGGAGCGCAGTTTTGCAGAAAAAAAGCTATCGCGACAATGTTCAAGAAAACCAATTTTATCTTAGTCACCTGTTTGAACCCCCAAAATTTAGGAAAGCGTAATTTGTTATCGGATGGATTTTACAAAATTTGAAGCGCGATTACTTATTGTATTGTTTTCAACACCCTACGTGGCCCATTAACGTTAGCTTGTTGATAAGATCCTCCAAACAAAATGCTCAGACTTAAAAGAGAATTTAACCAGGACCTTAAACCACCAACAATACAGCACGTTTGAAACTATCCTCATGATAAAGCCACGCCATTCCGATATCACTTTGCGGTTTTCCAGGGAATTTGATCAGTTATTTTCAATCCTTTTTGAAAACTTTTTGGGGTGAAACATTGAAAAACTTACTATTATTAAGCACACTATTTTTCACAATGGTTAACTGCAAACCAGTCAAAGACGCTTCGGAAAGCGGAATAAGCACTGCAGATGCGGGCGCAGATAATGATGATCTGGGTTTTAAACTTGGAGCACTCAATGAAGGCTCTGAATATATTAGCAAGGACAATCTTTGCAAAAAACTTCAAAGTGTCGGTGGTCATCACCTTGAAGATAGTGATGCAAATGAAGTCTTTTTTAGAATTAAAGATCTTTGCGGGGACAATAATGCTTACCAAGAGTGCCAGGCACTCATACAAAGAGATAAGGTTGATGTTTATCAAGTTGGTGAGTCACGTCGTCAACTCCTCGCTTGCTTGAAAGCCTTTCCCACGACACCGGTGTTTCTTGGCCACATCGAAGGACAATGTAAGGGTTTAAACAAGACGTTTACAACAGAAGGCTCTGGTAATCGCGAGATCACTGTTAACACGGAAAGCTTTGGCCAACTAAAGCCAGAAGACGCTTGTAAAGATGTTAACTTCCATAATTACTGTAGAACTTTAACCAGCCGTCGACTACCAGAAGTTCAAACTCAACAAGAAGGAGATCGATTAATTAACGAGCTCGTTCTTTGTGTAGCAGCTTACCCGATCAAACAGTCAGATGTAGAAGAATGGGCATTGGGTGCGCATAAAGATGAAAGGAGAGCGCTAGCAGAACTAGAGGATTCACAAAAGATCCCACTGAACGAGGTAAAGGATAGAACGGAATGTCACGTTTTTGGTCAAGAGAAGAGTTTGACGGTCCGTTGTACCTATTATTCATTTCCTCTGGATAGTGGAATGAACTTAGGCGGCGCTGAGCTATCTGATTGCAGCGGTTCTGTCAGTTACGCTATGGACGATACGATTGCCAGTTACAGACTAGAATGCAAAAGAACAAAAGCATCACAATCTCGCGATATCAATTGTAAGATTCCTCCGAATAATGTACCTGGTTTGGATCTTGACGAGGAGAAAAAATTCGCTAAAAAACTCTATCCTGACGTCACAAAAGACTTAATTGCCTCTGGTTCATGCACTTGACCCTCCACTAAGGGGTATCAATGTCACAAAACATTTATACTTAGAGAGAAAATCAAAAACTAAAAAGTACAAACAAAGGATCGCCTTGGTCTAGGTTTTCAAGGCGGCTTTTGATTTGATCGAGTTTTGTGAGTACTTCTTTAAAGCGTTTACTGCGATGTTTCTTTATCACTTCTATAGCATCATCAATCGCAGTGATTGCAAGGCGTGTTTTTTCAGCATCGACCTCGGTCTTTCTTCTCGGCTGCTCGAAGTTCGATCTCACACGAAAATCTACTTTGACACCGTAGTGATCAGAGGTGACCTCTTGCATGCTATCTCTAAAGTTGATCTCTGCTGAACGTGGTGAGAGATGCATTGAACCAAAATTTCTATAAAAAACATAATCGATCACTTCATGCCGCCAGCTTAAAACATAAGGGTTCTGGCGACTGAAGGTTGCATCCGAAGAGTGGTAACCACCGTTCGAATCAACATAGGCATCACTTAAATCGAGAAGTGCCATTAAGAGTCTAATCTCAACAGAATCAGGTGGAGCGTTTAAATCACCGGTCAAAATGAGAGGACCTGCTAAAGGTAAAGTTTTTACAATTTGCTCAAACAAGAATAATGCTTGTGCAATGCGCACAGCTTGAGATATGGGATGTGTATGAGTGTTAACGAGGAGCAATGGCGCAGAATAAGCGGGCATAGTAAGACGAGCGATGCCAATTGCTTTCTTTATGTTGAGGTTTTTTCTCAACCAATCAAGTGGACCTTTTACATTTATTGGAAAATACTCGACTTGAGCTTCAGCAATTTCACCATCGCTAACAGTTAAAAGACCTGAAAGTGGCTTACTTTCAAGCATTCCAACACTATCATAATGAACGCTGTTTAAACCTTCCTCTTGAGTCGTTAAACCATTTACAATCCTTTCGCAGTGGCTAGACTTCCAGACTTCTTGCATTTGAATAATCTTGCATCGCTGCTCTAGAGAGACTTTTTCCATAAAACGTTTGGTTCTCTTTTTCAATTGAGGTGCATAAGCAGGGCCGAAAAGATTAACTGTCTGCACACAAAGAGGAGGAAGCTCATCAGCTAGTAAAGAGCCGTGATCGACCATTAACATTTGGACGAGTAGAATGAGCTTACAATAAATAGCTGTTCTAAAGTGTAGCAGTTTTTTCATAGGTTTTAAATCCACAAGCGAGAGGCACATGTGTTTTAATGTCACCTACCACATCAACGGCAAAGATTAGGTTAAGAAATGAAGAATAATTCGATGATAAGAGCAATTTCAGGAGTATGATGGCGCAATTCTATAGCGACCTAGAATGCCTTTGAGTTCTATTTATCCGGTTTGCTATGCTGGCAAAACTTGTCGTGAGGAATACGATCCGGCCAGATCAAGGATATGCAATGACGACCAGCTACTACTGTCCAATAAAGTGATGTTAAATTCTAGATCCTAATAACCCTGTTAAAATACCAGAAGTCTTTAGGTCATTAACGTCTTCTGTATTTATCCAAAGAACATACCGTATCAAAGTGCTTATAAGTCAATTCAGCAGCCGGAATCTCGCCATAGCCATCCAATAGAACAATGTCACACGTCATGTCTACCATATCATTCGAGTTAACATCTATCGCTTTGAAAGCTACCCTATAGGGAACTTTTGCATTTGGGCTTTGCTCTTTTTGAAAAGTCGAAGATGAATAGGGAGATGTACAGGTGGCTTTCTTTTCAGTAAAGTTGAAAAAGCAGCGTGTTGTATCAACGAATTGTTGCGCGTCGAAGCTGTATTCAGCATAAAGCTCTGGATGATTGAATGCATCTATGCAGTTTTGAATTTTTATGGACTTTTCAAGAACAAAGCTGCTTACTGATTTCCCTGCTCCCAAAGAAACCATAATATCCGATCGACACTCCTCAAAAATACCAGAGTATCTTGAGACACAAGTTTCAAATGTATTATTGATCAGATGCTCTTTGATACCTTTTTTACGGTAAAAATCTCTATCACACTTTTTGTTATCGAAAACTTTGTTAAAGATGGTATGACATGCGACGCGATCTATACTTGCCTGCCTGTTGGAGTTTGGTTGGTTCCATTTGTCTAAACAAAGTTGAAAAAAATCAGGATCTAGACACTTGCTTACAATATTTTCAATTGGAAAATTTTCAAAATAAGGAAGACTTTCAACTTCTGCTCTTCTCTTTTTACAGTAATCTCTGTCATGAATGTAGCCCACCAAGACAGGAGTTAATTGTGATAGACCTAAACCTTGATCTTGAATGGAAGAAGCAGAGCGATCAATTTTCATTTCGGTTTGCGACTTTGACGCTTGGCAAGACAAAAGAAGCAAGAAAAGCAGCGGCAAATATTTCATAATTCCCTCAATAAAAGGTGATTAGCGATTGTGTTTTTCTATCGGTGTCTTTCATAACTAATTAAAGGCAGTTATCTTTTCGGACCGTGAGGATTAAGTAAGGTTTTCATCTCGTTGGTTAACGGGAACAATAAATGGCGATATAGATGCAACCAAGAGTGGCGTACAGCGATTAGCAAGACGGCACTGACCTAGATTCAATTGGCTAAATCATTTTTTTAGGGGTTTTACCAAGTGATATACCCATCACTGCCAAGGGTAAATTGGCAAGCTTGTTTATCGGTGGTCCTGTATTTACCAGCTTGTGTTGCAGGATCCAGAATGGTTAAAAACCTTCTTTTGCTTCCGTGCTCAAAGTAGGCAACATAGCGACCGTCGTTCATTTTGAGTAAGATCTCGTCAAACCCGTTGTGAGGTCCGCAAGGATCTACGGTCGAAACAATTGCGGTTTTAAAAGGCTCACCATCCTGGCCATCTTCACCATCTTCGCCATCTAGCCCCTTTTCTCCATGCCTTATGGCCACCATCGTTTGACCTTCTCCGCAAGTGACAATGGCACCCGTCTCAGTTTCGGTGACAGTGCAGCCCACGCCATCGTCACCTTTATCGCCATGTTTACCATGATTGATAGCGACAGGGTAGTCATCTCCACAGCTAACCAGAGCGCCATTGTCAGTAGCTTTAACCTGACACATTTCGCCGTCTTTGCCATCGTTACCGTGGCGAACTAACATGGGCTCTGATGCACCACAGATAATTTGAAAGCCTCCCTCTACTTCCGTTGCACTGCAACCTATGCCATGCCTAACGAGCACTGGCTCACTTCCTTCACAAGAAATCATAGCGCCCTCAGAAAGTTCTTCGACTTTACAAGGAACTGCTGCTTGAGCTGCTTCTCCGTCAGCAGAATTTGCGTTTTTGACACACTGCATGACATCGTTCTTTTTGGTGATGCTTCCCCCACTGTCGAGGCAGTCGCTGATTTCCTCCTCACTCATTAAGGCGGTCCCTTCACCGTTTTGAGCGTTGTTGGAATCTATTTCTTCAAAGCTAGCCATCTGATCCTCTCCGCATGAAAGGGTCAGTAGTGTTGTCATAGCAATAGTAAGAACTGATCTTTTTAGATGAATGGTCATTTTTGTCGCCCGCCAGACTGCCCGTCAATAAAACTGATGAAACCCTCATTTCAGTTTCAATATTAAGCAGTGACTAGGGTGAAAACAATATGTCAACTCAGCGCTATAGTCGGTCTTTTTAGCGATAGGGTGGAATGACCGGATCCTGAACAACTTTCGAGAACGATACACAGAACTACAAGGAGCAAAACCCGCTGGCTAACGTTTTTCGAATCGCTCAATGACGCCTCTGCAACTGCCATGACTTAACATCGTAATGAGGTAAATCTGACTGGCTGGGGAGTCAGCGGGAAACTTGGCCCCCTCTGAGGCAATGCCGTACATATCTAGATCTAAGAAAAATATAGATTCAGCATCATTCACAGA
>CAZBDM010000187.1:7594-7843 GCA_964490675.1 uncultured Oligoflexales bacterium | reverse complement strand
GACTGCTTAATCAAAAGAAAATCCTTGTCGTCGATGATCGTAGTGAAAATCTTTTTCTAATAAAAACTTTGCTTGAACAAGTCAAATGTTTACCTGTCACAGTCGACAGTGGCAGTAAAGCTCTCGAAGAAATACGGATAAAATCTTTCGATCTTATTTTGCTCGACATCAATATGCCAGAAATGTCTGGCTTTGAAACCTTAAAGGAAATCAGAAAAATCTTTAAAGAAAGGCAAATTAGTCACCCAC
>CAZBDM010000187.1:5943-7584 GCA_964490675.1 uncultured Oligoflexales bacterium | reverse complement strand
CGAGCTATTACAAAAATGGTTTTAATAGTTTTATTGGTAAGCCATTTACAAAGGACGATCTTTTAACATCAATAGCTGCAGTGATTTAATATGAATGAATCGCAAGCTGGCAGTGAAGTTATTTTAGTTGAACAGAATCAGTGCATTTTATCACTCCTAAATGACAAGCTTTTAGCATGGCCGGTCGATCAATTCGCAGATATTGCCGTCATTCTGCCGACTCAGAGATTGGCCGTTAACTTACTCGCCAAAATGACAGAAACGCATCAAGGGTTTCGCTCACCGAAGCTCTTTACACTGGAACAGTTCGTCGGTGAAAGCACAGATCATATCTTTAACGATCAGAAGGTGATTAACCCAACCATTCAAGAAGTGATCATTGCCAGCCTGATTGAAGACAACGAATACAGGCATATCAGACTTGGTCATGAACATGAAATACGACAGTTTTTTCAGGACATTACAGAATCCCATCGCGTCAATGACGCCTTTGGCAAGCTGACAGAAATCCTCGCGGGTGATCCCTACCGCTCCGAAGAACACCTAAAAACCATCTACCAACGGTTTTCTGAGCTTGAAGATCTCTACCAGCGTTTTATCTCTATTCTTAAAGAACAACGTTTGTTTTGCAATTTTTTCGACCTAAAAAAAAGAGCCCAATATCTCACATCTTCTTGGGGGCAAGAAGTTGGAGTCCAGAAATATAAGCATATTTACGTGGCTGGTTTCACAACCGTTAAAGACGACTTTGTCTTTCTTCTTAAGGAAATGCTTGCATATGAAAAGACGACTATCCTTCTGAGTGAAAACCCAAAACTTTTCGGTCGCGTCTCCCCCCTTGAAGAGCTCAAGCAGCACTTTAATGAACATCTTCTCACCTCTCAAGTTGCAAGACAGCAACTCCCACCATCAAGCTGTCGCATACATCAAGCCAGCGATATCTACCAAGAGGTTCATCATGCAGCAAAGTTGATCCAGGCTTATTTAGATCAACAGGTTCCAGCTTCACACATTGCCGTTCTCCTCACTAGTGAAGCTCTCTATGGTCCTATCGTAAAAAGTGTTTTTGACAAGCAAGATATTCCAAGCAACATGGCGATCGCACAGTCTCTGGGGCAAACTTTAATTGGCAGTTGGCTTAATGACTTGATCAATTTTTTACAGGTACCCGAAGACTTAGCATTGCTTCTCAATGCCCTCTGTCACCCCATTAGTCTGCATTGGTCAAAGGATTTTTGCAGCGAATATGAGCTCAGCTCCCTTCATATCAAACAAAAGTTGAGTTATCACATCTGTCAGTCGGACATTTCTGAAGGGATCGACGAGTTTAATAAGAACTGCAAAGATCCAGTGATTGTCGAACTTATCGAAGCATTCACAAGTAGTCTCAACTTCTTTCAAATTGACGACCATAGACGCTCTTTAGAGGATTGGGCACAAGCCTTCGAGGGCTTATGTCATAAGTTTGGTATCTTTGAGTTTCACCTCGACCAGGATCGCGGCTTAAGTCTGTCAATTCAAGACAGCATTACTAAGCTACTTAGTCACTTAAAAGACGCCGCGAATATCCTGAATAGCCGAGTCACATGTTTTGACTTTCTCAAACTTCTGCGCACTGCCCAGTCCACCCGGGCTGAACAC
>CAZBDM010000187.1:2348-5933 GCA_964490675.1 uncultured Oligoflexales bacterium | reverse complement strand
AAATGAATCAGTTAGAAGTCAGAACGGTTGGTTACCCACTATCTGGTGTGCAAGTTTTGAGTCTTACCGAGTCTCGTTTTGTCCCTTTTCAGGTTGTGATCATTGTCGGTTGCCTTGAGGGGCAATTTCCGAAAGCGATGCCAAAGGACGATTTGATCGACGATTGGTTTAAAACGCAAATTGGCCTGCCTGGTTGGCAGTATATAGAAGCTCTCGAGGATACGACCTTTCATCTGCTTAAAGCGAGAATCCCACGACTAGAGTTAACCTACCCGACGGAAATGCATGGCGAGCTCACCGTTCGCTCCCGCTATCTTGAAAAACTCATCACATTTAAAGAAGCGCAAGTGATCACTGCCGAAGAAGATGTAGCGCTACTGGATGAAAATTTATCAAAACAATCGATCGAGCATGGTGATTACCGAGGTCAATTAGATCGATTAAAATATGGATTTTCAGCAACTTCACTAAAAATGCTGCTAAACTGTCCTTACCGTTTTCTTTTGCATAAGCTTGGCTTAAGACCCCTTGAGCTTCCTGAAAAACACAATGCCATGCTTGAAGGTGAGTGGCTCCATAAAGTCGTTGAATCGTTCTTTGATCGCAATATTCTGCAAGACGACGAATTGAAGATCCCAACCGACCTTATCGACGAAGAGGGGGCCAAGCAGCAAATTCACCGGAGGCTGATGGCACTAAGTTACCGCTACGCTCCGAAGCTTCCATCAATCAACCCTCTTTTAAAACAACTGGATAGCTATTCTTGGAAAAAACTGTCGAGTTATTTCCTTAAACTTCTTAAGTTTGGCACCCCTGAAGCGGCACGCAAAGAATTAAGCTTTGGTTATGATGCTCCCCTCTATCTTTCGATCGGCTCTCATAAAGTCAGTGTCAAAGGCTCAATCGACAGTGTTGACCGATTAAAAAAGAGCTTGATTATCACCGACTACAAAAGAAAATCGATGCCAAAAACGACGGAAGTAACAACCGGAGAAAACCCTCAATTACTGGTTTACTCATTGGCACTCGCAGCGTTAGAAGAACACAAAAACACAAACATCGATCAAATGATTCTCAGCTACTGGAGCCTTCTCGACGGTGAAGCGTCTTATATTTGTGCTGGTAGGACAGCCAACTCAGAAGCGATTGATTGTTCGATCCTAAAAGGTCCGGTCAAAAATGACATTAGCGAAGCTTGGGTGAATACAGAAAGTCTTTGGAGAAAAAGACTCGACGACCACTGGCAAGATAAGCGACCCTTTCAGGTCAACCCTGAAGAAGAAAAATGGTGCCGTAACTGTGACTTTTCCAATATTTGTCGCCTAAAAGATCCTTCCGAAAGACAGACCTTTGAACAATGGACAGGTGATAAATGATCGAAGATCCTCAGAATCCCTACATAAGCTGCATGGTAAAGGCTTCTGCTGGAAGTGGTAAAACCTATCAACTCAGTCACCGCTTTCTTCACCTTGTTGCTGCTGGTAGTCACCCTTCGCAAATCCTGACGATTACTTTTACAGTAAAAGCCGCCAACGAAATGCGCGCTCGCATCCTAGAAGAAGCCGGTCAATTGCTTGTCGATAAACAACGGCAACAAGAATTCGACAGATTAATGAGAACGTTTTACCAGGATGCGCTCAATTCCCCTCGCTACGATCATTATCTTACTGAACCTCTTTCAGCCATAAGAGTCGGCGAATCAATTTTAGCTTCTACTCAGCAACTTAAAATATCAACGATCGACTCTATCTTTAAACTGTGGGTTGACAAATTCCCTTGGGAAGCAAGCTTTGACGAAAAGGGTCAAGCTCGATTTGCCGCCCCGAGTCAGCTTATGGATAGTCTCGACCGAAGAGATTATGATGAGCAGGCTTGGAATGCGAGTTTTCACGATGGCGAAAGTCTTGTCAGTGATGTTTACGATAAGATTGTCTCCCATGAGCCCGATAGCCGTTTATTAGCGATCAAGAGTCAGGTATTAAAATTGGATACCTTGAATAGCTTTTTATGGCAACTTTCTGAGGCGCAAGTTGATCCCTTGCACAGCTTTGCTTCACCGTGGCAGCAAGCTCGTCATTTACCAGAAAGCCTTTCCGCAGCGATCGAGATGGTCGCAAGTCCTCTTCAAAAAATTGCCGCTCAGACAAAGCGCGCCGACGAGTGTATCGCGGCGATTAACGCCGGAGACATCGATACATTGATCAACTCGCGTCTTCTCAACAAAGATCTTCTGGTTCACGGTGGGACCATAAGAGGTAAGAAGCGCGAGATGCTTTCTCAAGAAATCGCAGATGTTGAAGACGTTCTGCAACAATTCTTTGACCACCAAAAGATCACCGCTCTCAACCAAACCGGACATCTTTATTTGCAACTATACATGCTTTGGCAGCAAAAGAGAGAAGCGATAAAGATGAAGCGAGAAATTATTGAATTTAACGATCTCGCCAAAGGTTGCTTTCGGATTTTTCTTCAGGATCAAGGAATGGGCGCAAAGTGGTTGGTGTTAAAATCAATCAATCACCTACTGCTCGATGAATTTCAAGATACAAGTCCTATGCAGTGGCAGATTTTTCATGAAATGGCCAAAGAACTTCTCGCTGGTCAAGGAACTGCACATGGAGATGGCGCACTACCTAGCCTGTTTATTGTCGGAGACGAAAAACAGTCGATTTACGGATTCAGAGAAGCCGATCCAGAGGTTATGAATCATGCTGCTGAGACACTCGCTCATTTTCAGTCACCAACTCTTGGACTCAGTAAAAGTTACCGGACTGCCCAGTTGATCCTTGATTTCGTCAACGATTTTTTTCGTGATGATGGCATCATCGATTTCCCCGAACACGAAACCGCTTCAACAAAGGACGGCCAACCATTTATAGCAAACTGCGGTAAAGTGATTCTTCACGAATGCTTCGCGGAGGACAAAGAAAATGCAGTTAGTGCTGTCGAAGCAGAGGCGCGGTTTATCTCTCAATACTTAAAAGAGGCTATTGATGGCGCAGCACCACTGCCGGTTTATCAAAAAACAACGGGAACTTTTAGGCCTTTAAAAGCGGGCGACTGTTGTATTTTATATCGGAGCACCACTCATGTGGAAGTCTTTGAGAAAGCTTTACGAGAAGAAGGGCTTCCCTACCGCAGAGAAGAGCGTAAGGGCTTTTTTGACCGGCAAGAGGTCAGTGATTGTCTGGCACTTTTAAACTTTCTTAGACATCCGTCTGATACGCTTTCATTAGCCGTCATTATACAATCACCGATGAGTCCACTTCACGATCGCGATCTTATTGAGCTTCTCGATCAAACTTCTAAGCTGAAAGATCCTTCTCTACGCCCTAACGCCCTACTCGACTTACTTGCACAAAAAGATCAAGGCTATGCTAGCAAGATAAACCAGCTGATTGACCTAAGTAACGGCATCCCACCTCATAGACTGTTGATGAAAGCCGACATGATCTTTTCATTATGTAAAAATTATCAGCAATCTTTTGGTGGAGTTGAAGGTCAACTTGCCGCAAAGAATATAAAAAAACTTATACAACTCCTATTAAAACTAAACCCCCAATTATACGTAATGCAAAGGATGTC
>CAZBDM010000187.1:1778-2338 GCA_964490675.1 uncultured Oligoflexales bacterium | reverse complement strand
GCTACGCTTCGCTCGCCAGTTGTTTGCAGCGCATCGAAAAGATGTCACAGCACAACGAGCTTGGCAGTGCCCCCCTCGATCAAAACGCCATCAACTTGATGACCATCCACAAGGCGAAAGGTCTTGAATATCCTTTTGTCGTTATTACACAAGCGTCCGAACCTTGGCATCGTATGGACCCCTATTGGTGTAAAGTCATTGATGATCAAGGCGATCGTCTTGCCTACATTGGTAAGAAAGACCAACATCCAACAACCGATAAAAACTTTCAAGACATCGTCAACAACCAGGACAAAGCCCTGCATGAAGAGGCTCTTCGTCTCCTTTACGTTGCCCTTACACGAGCTAGTCACTACTTGATGATCACAGGACACGAAGGCAAACGAAAAAAACATGACCCCTTTTACAATCGTATGCTTGAGATCATCAAATCACGCCCCTACAAAACTGACGATATCGACCAAGATCTTTATATCTGGGATACGACAGACGCATATCGGGATCAAATCATCACCCCAGAGACCCGTCCCCCCTCACAAACGACTGAAGTATCGCCATCA
>CAZBDM010000187.1:0-1768 GCA_964490675.1 uncultured Oligoflexales bacterium | reverse complement strand
CTTTTACATCCCTTCGAGTTAGATATTGTGTCTCCGCACGCACGTGCAGAAAAAACGATCGATGAAACATCGAAATCAGCTGTTCATCCCTTTCCCGCTTTAGCCAATATTATGGGGATCTATGTTCACAAAGGCCTCGAAAATCATGTCAAAGAACAGGGATTTGACCGGCAGCTTTATTGGCAAAGGCTTTGCCGCGACGAAATCCGCACGCAAAACTTTCAACAATCCAGCTTAGATCGCGCCTTCAAGATGGCTGATGGAGAGCTACAAGAGATACTCGACAGCCAATTATGGCTGGACATCTTCAAGGGTGCAAGCGCGAGCGAAGCCGAGATGGATATTGTTTATCGAAAAGGTCATGAGCTTGTTAGAGGCTCGATAGATCTTTTTGTCTTAACAGGAGAAGTGATCAAAATAATCGATTACAAAACATCCCAGCACGTTATTGGTGAAGAGGGTGAACAACTTGCAAATGAGCAACTTTTACAACTCGCCAAGGCCCTCGGCTACGACAAACAACTGCAGGCTTATGTCGAAGGTGTTTCTCTTATATATCCTGACAAAGTTATCAAGCCATATATTTTATTTACGAAACTAAAAAAACTCGTCGCACTTTAGAAACTCGCATAAATTGTTCGAAGCTGTTTATCTAAAACAATCTTGATTTCCATCACAATCATGTCAAAATGACCTGTAGAACTCTATGAAAAAGGACAGTGTGAAAATGGACTTCATACCTCAAAAGTGGTCGGGTGACTTTCGCTATCATTTATGCCAATCACAAACAAACTCATTAGCGACAAAGCCTGGCAAATCGTCTTCCTTGAAAAGGTTATTCTTTCGCTTAAAAAACACCGCTAACTTTTTAATGCTGCGTCGGCCCAAACGAGCTTCTTCGACCTCTGCCGAATTGATCAAGGGCATCATCCGCTAAAGCTCCCTAAAAAGCGATCTCCATTGCGCCTGCGGTTTCTGGGCATGACATGGATGAATCGTTCAGTTAACGGCGATTAGTTGCACATACCTTGAAAAGCTTGACAAACAACGGGCTCATCCTGCTTCCTCGGTTCGGCCTTTTCCTTTACAGCCGCCTTCTGCGGATTGTCAACGTCCATAGCATCCGAATGAATAAAGTCGACCATGCCTTGTGGTAAGTCGCTTAGAGTCATACGGTGACGGTCTAACGCCTGATCGATATCTGCTTTATTGGCTGGGGTTAATAAGAAGAAGGTTTGAGAAGAGTCTGCTCCAGACAACTGCACCGTTGCATTTTCTTGACCTAAGCGATCCACCTCAAGGCGAAAAACTGCCTGACAAGCGTCTGTTGCCTGCGCAACAATCTCACCGTTTTTCACCTCAATCGGTTGGCCCTCTGCACAGAAGACTTGTTCTTGATTGCCAAGAGCGAAGACTTGAATTTCTTGATCTTTCATCATCATGACGTACTGAGGGGACTTTTCTTCAGTCTTGGTTTGCTCATCAGTGCCTGTTTCTCTTTGATCAGTTCCTTCTGTGAGCAGCCATAGACCTGAGTATTCTTGATCGATTTTAACTTGATTCGAGCCATTATCTTTGCTCGAGTCACTTCCGCAGTGAATCAACAAAAATACGAAAAACATAAGAGTGAGTCGGGTTAAAGATTTCATTGTGGGTTTTCCTAATGGAATAAGTCGAGAAATCATTCAAGGTAAGATCTTAGGAAGAATGAACTGTTGAGAAGAGGTTCCTCGAACAGTCTGTTTAGATTTTTAGCACAGAGAGTCGT
>CAZBDM010000186.1:0-7886 GCA_964490675.1 uncultured Oligoflexales bacterium | reverse complement strand
GGTGAGGTGTAAGAACACCTCCCGGTTACCTGAACGGCCTTTAACTTGCGATTCACTAACATTCTCCACTTCAAAGCCCAAATGTTTGAATGCTTGTGCGACTTTTTCAACGGCCTGCATCCTAAGACCATCGTCATCGACAACCCCCCCCTCTGGAACAAGCTCCTTTGGAAGTTCAAATTGCGGCTTAACCAAAAGGAGAAGCTGAGTCTTTCCTGGCTTTGATAATTCCGCCAGTTTTTGCGCAATACGGACTAAAGAATTAAAGCTCATATCGACGATAATCCAGTCAAGTTCTGGAACGATCTCCTTATTTAACTGGCGAATATCAGTCTTCTCAATTGATACGACACGTCGATCGTTTCTAAGCCTCCAGTCAAGCTGGTTGGTTCCGACATCGACAGCAATGACCTGTCTCGCCCCTCGCTCGAGACAAACCTGAGTAAACCCACCAGTCGAGGCACCGACATCTAATATATTTTTATCTTGTAATAATTCTTGTAATCCAAGTGCTTCGAGAGTCCTTAGGAGTTTTTCAGCACCCCGACCAACGTATCGCGCCTGACTTTTAACTCTTATATCTACATCTTCTTTGAAGAAGAGAGAGGGTTTATCTACCTTCTGATCGTTGACGATGACCTGGCCAGCCATCACGAGAGCAGCGGCATGCTTGAGGTCTCTTGCTAAATGCCTCAGTAAAAGCAGCTCATCAAGTCGTCGCTTAGGTGGTTTCATCACGCTTGCCTTCCTATTGAATGAGGATGACTAACAGTAAGAAAAGTCAAAAAACAAAATAATTTACCAAATAATATCGGAACATTAGCAAAAATTAGCTAATATTTATTAAGTCTCTCTAAGACCTATCCGAATGTTTTAGCATGAATTCAGGGAATAAACAGAGGTTGATATGACAGAGTCCATCAAAATGCTAACCATCGACGATAAGTCCCTCACGACCAACCTAGATCGTGCAGGATACCGAAAAATGGGTGTCATCGTAAGATCGGCAGCTTATTACCAAGAAGCGCTTGATTGTATTGCCGACAAACCGGTAGACGTTGTAGTGATCAACATGGACTTTGGTGAAATCGATGGAATTGCAATAGCAAGCCACCTTAAAAAACAGTACCCTGATTTGGCTGTTGTACTGACAAGTGTCCAAGGAAGTGCCAGCAACCGCAAAAAAGCTTTAGCTACCGGTGCAGATCTCTTTGTAGAACAACCAATTCCAAGAGACTACTTTATAGAAAAGATCAAGAGTCTACTTGAACAACAAGCAAGAACCACAGAAAGAGTCGCCATTCACGGAGAAGTTAAATTTAACTGGAACAACGAGCTTCTTTCGCAGCCAATAGGTGACCTCTCTATCTCAGGAATGCTTATAGCTAGCGACTTGGAGCTTCCTGATGGCTCGGTCATTGAATTCGAGTTCAGCCTACCAGGCCAGAAGAAATCTCTCAAAGTAACCGGTCAAGTTGTAAGAAAAATTAGGGTTAATGAAAATCATCCAGACCGCCTTGCTGGAATCGGCGTCCGCTTTGAAACATTCCACGGAGATGCGGAGAAGAGATTACAGAACTACGTCGATAAATCTGCTGATAAACAAGCCCGCATGACATACTACTTATAAAAATTTAAGATATCCGATTTTTGAATAATCAAGGGGGAGGAAGCTTACGATGCTTCCTCTTCTGCTCTCGCCTCTTCAATAGATAGGATATGACTGCCACGTCTTTTCTTACCGAAAATGGCAACACCGGCTAAATCATTAGCAATCGCGACCTTATTACCTGAAATTGTGATTTCATTATTACTGTGGATATTATGTTCCACATGGATCTGGGCATTATTATTATAAGTAAGTTGAGTGCGAGCAACTTCAAGATGCGCCTCAGCTTTTTCAATGATCGGTCTAATTTTTTGCAGGCGCTGCTGAAAGTAGACTTTCTTTTCTTTATGTTTTGCAGTCATTTGAGCGCTTCTTTTCGAGGTTATTTCGCGTAACGACGCACGATCTTTTGCTTGCGTTTCTCTTAAATTCTCGATGCGAGCTTCTCTTATTCTTACGGCAATCTCTGATTTCCAGTCAACGCCGATATTTAACTTGGTCTTTGCACCTATCTTAAAGCCGAGATTAGCAACTTTGAGAAAATCAAGACAACTGATCATCCCTCCAGCAAGAAGCCCTTCCTGGCGATCAAGGACTTCAATTGACTGTCCTGCAATGATTTGACTATTTAGAATGGCTTTTTTGACAAGAAGATTTCCACCACATTGGATCTTTGAGTTTTCACAAAATTCTGCTTTGATATCCGCTGCCGCGCTAATTTTACCTTTTTCTCCCGTAACAACTCCACCAAGGACCTCAATTGAACCTTTGCTCTTTAAGACAGCCCCTCTTACTGTCCCTTTGACAAAGATATCTCCAGTCGCTTCGATAAGTGCACCATTATCAACCGAACCAAGAATTTCTACGGGACCATCGAAGTTAATATTTCCAGTCCTTAAATTGACGTCACCTTTATGAACAAGTATCGAGCTGATTGCAATTTTCTTTTCATCTATGACTGGAATACCATCAATGACAGCGTAATATTTGCCATCTCTTTCCTCGACATTTTCACCGAGATTGACGTTGATTTTTTCACCACGCTTTGGCTCTACTCCATTACCATAGATGTCGTAACCTTGTTGGGGTTCAAACTCGTAGCGTACTTCTGCAAAAACAGCTCCCGCTTTAACGATGCTTCTCTGCTGAAGGGCACGAATATCGACTATATCCTTATCTAAATCTTCTTTAATCGGTGCTGCTTGCTTATAAGTTTCGAAAATATAGGGCTTAGCACCAGGGGACGGATCTTTTCCCTTAGCTATGATAATCTCGTTAAGATCCTCTCCTTTGCGGATGTATTCTAATGCGCCTCTAAGATAGGGTTTGTAACACTTCTCAGCGATGCCGTAGCGATTGAGTTCTTTTTCAATCCATTCTTGATCGACAGTGAAAGATGGATCATCGTAAAAATCGAGAGAGAAATTACTGATCTCAGCACTCATTTTATTGTCTGGAATCTTTAGAGATAACTTACCGGCGCCAGGATAATGTGAAGGAAGAGTTGCCTTCTTCTCAGCAATATTTTCACCAACGACAACGCCTCCCAAGACAACAACAGGTAAATCTATGCCCAAGAATTCTGGACCAGACATCGCTGTTTCAAGGGAAGCTTTTACTTCGTTAGTAAGAAATCTGTATCCACTGCCATAATTTTTAAGGATTTTATCTGAAGCGTCTTTGAAAGCTTTGACGACATGATCAATAGTCAATCCTTCGCTGAAAATAGACATCGACCTTAAGATCATCCCTACTTCTTTACGTGCTTTATTAGCGATAATCGAGAATGGTTTGCTTGCTTCATCTTCCATAAGCGGCTGTTGAGAGAGAGGTAAACGTGTGACTTTTTCACCTCTAATAGCTCTTTGGTAGGCTCCCATCACTTGCGCTTGATTGGCCATTTTACCTGGATTGAACAAACCTATTTGGTGATTGACAAAACTATTGAAACATTCAACACGCCAATGCCTCACTTCTTTGATTGGAGCTAAAATCGTTAGATCAGCAAGTGATTTTATATTGGTCGATTTTGTAATCTTTACACCGTTAAGCGCAGGTACTCCCTCGCCCAACACAACAGATATGACTTTCGATGGATCGAGAGACTTATCTTCTCTAATTCGTGCCCAGCATTGATTGAGAAGATCGTCATGAATGATATACGAAATGATTTCACCTGACTTTTTTACAGACTCAAGTTTTGATTTGGTTCTTTTCACTAGATCACTTGGGGGCAATTCCGTCTGAGCGCAAACATCTTTGTTAAGGTCAACCTTAACTCGAAAGAGAACCTTCACATAAGCTAGTTTTGCAGACGGCTCTGACAAAAACTTCTCCGAAAAAATTTAGATCATTGGTAACGGTATCGGCAATTAAGTGGTGAAATTAAGACTAAACATTTAAGATTATGGTGAAAAATTTACCCGCTGGATTGATCTAGACATTTAAACTTTTGGTCTTTTGTCAAAACCACTGAAAACAGTCGCCAGTTTTAGGAACTTACTGTGCAACAAGCTGGCCACAAGCTGCGGCAATATCCTGGCCTTTGCTGTAGCGTACCATCACTCGGATACCATTTTTATGAAGATGATCTCGGAAGCTCTCAAGACTGTCTACGCTTGGCTCGGAAAAACTTACGGGTTCAACAGGATTGAACGGAATCAGATTGACCTTGACTTTTAAAGGGCGCAAAAGTTCCACAAGTTGCTTGGCGTGCTCTAAACCATCGTTAACCTTACTTATCAGTGTATATTGGATAAGAACAGATCGATTAGTTTTTTGATTGTAAGCTTTAATTGTTTGGACCACTTCTTCAACTGACCAGCGTCGGTTAATCGGCATGATTCTACTACGTAATTGATTGCTGGCTGCATGCAAACTAAAAGCAATACTAATAGTTGGGAAACGATCGAGTAGTTTTTTGAGACCTTCTAGATGACCAGCAGTAGAAATAGTGATTTTACGCCTTGCAAAAGCAAAGCCATAATCGTCCGTTAGTATCTCCACACCTCTTATGATTTCGTCGACATTATCTAATGGCTCACCCATCCCCATAAAAACAATATTGGTCACTTTTAGCCGGTGATCGAGACCGGTTTTACTGTACCAATCAATGTTTTCTGATAACCACTTATTGGCAATGTAAACCTGACTGACAATTTCACCGGCGGTTAAATTCCTTTTAAGTCCCATTTTACCGGTGTGACAAAAGACACAAGCTTGCCGGCAACCGACTTGTGAAGACACACAAAGGGTAATTCGATTCTTTTCCGGCATAAGAACCATTTCAATTTCAAGGGATTCTTCAAGCTTTAAAAGAAACTTTACTGAGTGGTCATAAGAAGATTTTTGAAGTGAAGAAATTTCCGGCAGCACCACTTGAAAACGACCTGGAAAATCACCTTGAAGTTTTCTCGGCAAACTTTGCAGATTCCAAGGATTAACGCCAAGATTACTGTACGCTTGGCGAAAAAGCTTGCCTGCATGAACAGTTGCAATTCCATGCGAACAGAGATATTTCTCAAGATCGAAGCGGGTTAGGTTTAAAAACTGTTGCATCGATGGATACCACCGGTTCAAAATAGATTCGTCGCAAGCGGTCTTATACTCTTTCCAGTAAAAAAATGCTCGCATATTGACAGACATATTTCTAACAGCCGTAAAATACGGGAGACTTAGATGGAAAACATCGATTTTACAATTGAAAAGCTTGGCAAACCCGAAATCGATAATCCTATCGAGCTACCCAAAAATCGAGGCTTCGTCAGCGATGAAGAGCGCATTGCCTATAACCCTCACGTTGCTCAACTTGAGAGATCGATCGAACAAGGGCAAAAAGTCGCGAGTTTTGAAGTGACCGGACCTCGACAAAAGATCTTCTTTGATCCACAGAAAGTTAAAGCCGCCATCGTAAGCTGCGGGGGATTATGTCCCGGTATCAACTCGGTGATTCGTGCACTCGTTATGCAGTTATGGCACCGTTATGGTTGTTACAACATTTACGGAGTACCTTATGGTTACCAAGGTCTAGCGAAAGACAGCTCGACCCCGCTCATACCACTTATTCCCGAAAACCTCACAAATATTCATGAAACCGGTGGTAGTTTCCTCGGCTCTTCGCGCGGCACTCCAGGTGCTGAAAGTATTGTCGACACTCTGCAGGCAAGTGGTATCAACGTCCTCTTTACCATCGGTGGAGACGGGACCATGCGTGGAGCACTCGCAATTTCAGAAGAAGCTAAAAAAAGAAATTTGAAAATCTCGGTTATCGGTATTCCAAAAACCATCGATAACGATATCCCGTTCGTCAGGCGTTCCTTTGGTTTCGAGACAGCCGTCTCTCATGCTTGTCAGTCAATTCGCGCCGCTCATACAGAAGCGATCGGCTACGAAAACTGCATTGGTCTGGTAAGGCTTATGGGTAGACACTCCGGTTATATCGCTGCCACCGCTACACTTGCCACTGGCCACGTAAACTTTTGTCTCGTCCCTGAGGTTCCTTTCAGCCTAGAGGGCGATTCGGGACTTTTTAAGCTTCTTGAAAAACGTCTAAAGATGAGAAAACACGCTGTTGTCGTTGTTGCCGAGGGAGCCGGTCAGGACTTTTTTGCAGAAACCGGCGAAACTGATCCATCTGGAAATAAAAAGCTTGGTAACATCGGAAACTTTCTTAAGGAAAAGATCACTGCCCACTTCAACGGAATTAACACGCCCATTTCCATTAAGTACATCGACCCAACCTACATCGTTAGAGCAGCTCCAGCCAATCCGGCTGACCAGCTGATTTGTTCGCGTTTCGCACAAAGTGCTGTTCATGCAGCAATGTCAGGCCGGACAGCGATGCTGGTTGGTTATTGGCACGGGCGCATGACTCATGTACCTCTTGGGGCCCTAGATGGAAGGCGCCAGTCCATTTCTCCGACCGGTGATCTTTGGTTCAATATTTTGGAGACGACCGGCCAGCCTATCGAAATGGGAACCCACTAAAGTTACGGGATCCCTATGACCATTTCCAAAGAATAGACCGGCGGGCGAGGGAGCGCACGACCACGATGTATATTAAGAGGCAGACTCACTGGAATCGCCGTCTTTCTCTTCTTCATTACGACGACGACGTTCGATACGATTACCGTCTTCATCTACCGCTGAGCCATGTCTTGCTTCAAGTTTTTCAGCCATAGAATTGAGTTTTGTGACAAGTCTTTGAAGCTCATCTCTTTGCCGGATGCTTACGCGCGAGTGGTATTCGCCTTTTGAAATTTTGTCAACAAACCTCTCCACTGAGACAAGTGGACCGTAATATTTATGGGTGAGCCAAAAGACGAGGCCGAATAGAATCAAAACGTAAGCAATAAACAGTACAGCCAAAATTTTTGCATTGCTGAAAAAGACGGGATTCATGATGAGTTCCCACTTTAAATTGGGATCAACAACATTGAAAATTCCCATAACATGTTGATATTGCTCACTAAAAGCTCTCACAAAAAGAGCACTCGTCAAAATCACAAAGAGCACTGAAATCGCCAGAACGTAGAGGCCCATCTTGATTTGCTTAAATGGTTCGATCAGGGTGGTCGATAGCGTCCGGCCTTTTCGGTCTGAGCCTGCTGGTTTTTTACTCACGACATTTCCTCTCTAACGCACGTTCTCATATGCTCTGGGTCGATCGGTCAAAATATCCAATGTCATTAGCTTAATTTCTATTTTTGTCCCCTACAAGCTAAGTTTCTAGATTCGCTCGTTTAAGTAATCACTTGCTTTTTGCGCCATTGATCGCTATTTTCCCAAATTCCTGAAAGAGAAAAATTGGAGAACGACATTGCACGGTTCAAGACATAAAAGAAAACATCCTAAAGGTCGCAGAAAAGTTGGTCGCAAAAAACGCCGTATGATGCGTATGCGCAGAAAACTTCGCACCTAAGACATTTCATAGACGAGCAAGACTGAACAAAGCTCTTGGATCCCCAAAAGCTTTGTTGGTCTTTGTTTCGAAGAAAAGACTCGCCTTTTCAAACGTAGCCCCGTTGACCTGGTTCCTGTCGTTTTAACGACGACAGTTTGCAACTGACGAAAAAAATCAATTGGAAAAATTTACCTACAAAGCCATCAAATTGATGGCTTTTTCGCCTCTTTTTCGCTTGTTCCAAAAGATTATATTTGGAAAATCAGCATCATATCGTTGTTTTGAGTGAGCAAAGTCACGTATAATCAAGTCTAGATCCCAGAAATTTAAAACGAACTTAGTCCAGCAATTTCAAGTTGGTGGAGCATTAGTGCA
>CAZBDM010000185.1:7502-7956 GCA_964490675.1 uncultured Oligoflexales bacterium | reverse complement strand
CGCTCAACACAGTTTTATGCTGTCAAAAAATCCTATGAGAAATCCGGGCTAGAATTCCATCCTTATTGACACGTTTGACGGAGTGAGCTGAGACATCAGTGAAGTAGAGATTTCCGTCTTTGTCGAGGTCGATCCCGTGAGGGTGACCGATAAGAGCGTCTTTTGCTAGTCCTCCGATTCCTTGATTACCCTGTTCTCCATGGCTTCCAACAATCGTCTGTAGCAGGCCTTTTTCATCGATCATGCGGATTGCACTATTCATATATTCTGCGAAGTAAACCCGGCCATCTGCCCCGACCTCAAGGTCAGAAACAACACCAAGAGTACTGCCGCGTGCTGGAGTACCGTCGGGGGAAGCAAGCTCACTACCACCGCCCCCGGCAATGATGTCGACTTTGCCTGATTCTTTTATGGTGACGATCTGCCCTTGGAAGTAGTCGCCGACATAAAGAGT
>CAZBDM010000185.1:4517-7492 GCA_964490675.1 uncultured Oligoflexales bacterium | reverse complement strand
ATAAAGAGTATCCTTGACGCAGCGCAGATTTAGGATGATACCAAAACGCTTACGAAATCTGTGGCTTGTGTTATCTATGGCGTAGTTGTTCGCTGAGCCTGCGAACAGTTCAAGGTGATCACCTTTGACTCTGTAAATGAAACTGGAATGAGGGAAGTAAAGCCAGTCGTTCATCTTACAAGCGGAGAATATACCGTTGAAAGGAAAATGTTTGGGGTTGAGCTTGCGTAGCTGGAAACCAGCCGGGATTGCTCTTTCGACTTCGTCGTTTGCTGCAGCGAGCTCTTCAATTTTTATCGTCCCTGGCTTAAACGTAAACGGTATTGAAGGCACAGCTCCTCCCGATATACCGACTGAATAAGGTAGCTGTACGGTGGTCGATTCAACTCTTTGGAGTTTTTGTTCAGGTTGGGTTACTTCTAGTTTGACAGTTAACTCTGCCTCTAATTGCGTCCCAGCGAGTTCCACATCGCAGACCTGCGAAAGAAGGTCGTCGGCAATCTTACAGCTTGTTGTCTTGACATTCTCTGTTGTTTCAAGAGGTAACCATTCGATTTCCACTCCAGGTTCAATGTACGTCGCTCGTAACTCGCTACCATCAGCAGCGAGAATCGCACCGTAGCAGTTAACTGTATACTTGGTGAAGGATTGCTGGGTGTAATCACAACGAGCTCTGGCATTGTCGTAATTAAGGCCAGTGAGATGGCTGCCAGTTACAATCGTAGGGGGTTGGACGTCTTGTTCCGCCAGTTCTTCGCCTTGACTATCTTCTGAAGACAATTGATCTTGATCGCTCTTGTCGATGTCTTGTTGGTCGGCCGTGTTTTCTTGTTGTGAATGGCTTTCGCTTTTCTTTGCAGCGCTACATGAAAGGCTTAAAGAAATAAAGGCGTAAAGCATCAGATGAGTCGTCATGTGTGTAGTCAAATTGTGCCCCTTTAACCAACCGTGTTTCTTTCAAATTCGGAAGAATCACCGCCAAACTAAGCAAAAAAAAAGACAGCTGATTTCACTTGTGTCTACGAAGGTTTAAAGATGGTAATAATTAGGAATTTTCAATTGTTTCGGGGGCTTTCGTCTCCAAAACGACAACTGTAAGGTCGTCATTAGGTTGCCTTGATGAGTAGTGTTGGAAAGCGTTTTTTACGATTTTATCTCTGATAAATGAAGCTTGTTTATCATTGCAGCCTTCAAGACTCGCTATAAGACGCTTTAAGGCAAAAGCTTGATCTTTTGGGTTTGGGGTCTCAATAATGCCGTCTGTAAAGAAGACATATTTATCTCCAGGTCTGATGGCGATTTGCTGCTCTTTAAACGACTCGCCTTCGAAGAGACCGACGAGATTATTTCGACAAAAGAGCTGCATAAAAGGCTTCCGAATGGTTTTCCTTTTATCTTTTAGTCTTTCATCTTGGTCGTCGAGAGGAATAAGAAACGGTAAATGATGGCCTGCATTGGTAAAGAGAAGCATGGCTTTTGAAAAGTCGAAGACACTGAAAAAACAGGTCAGTGTGAGCTTTCCTTTGCCGATCGTATAAAGGACGTTGTTGAGGCGTTCCATCACTACTTTGGGAGAGGAAAAACTGGCAAGATCATTTGTATTCATATCATGAAGTGTTTGAATGGTGGCGTGAATCATCGATGTGACAAGTGCTGAGGAAACTCCATGACCAGTGACGTCGGCGATAACGAGAGCGGCTTTGTCTTTTTCAAAGGGAAAGTATCCCCACCAATCACCAGCACACTCGCTAGCGGGCTTATAAAAGGGCGCTATGTGAACGTGCCTGTCTTCAATCTCTTTTTGGTGTATGAGAAGTGTCTGGACGGTTTGAGCAAGCTTGAGTTCACCATCCATCCTCGCCTGGACTAATTTGATTGCTTTGCTCTTTTCTGAAAAGAGCATAAGAGAAGTGAGTACCGTTGCGATCGGGTAGATGAGCATTTCAAGAAGGACGCTAAACTCGATAAAAATCAAAAGAGAAACGGCGATGTAAAGCATGATAAAAGAAAGCAGAGTCGCCAGAAGAAATCTATTGTTTATAAACAGGCCAAGTGTCGTTCCTAGAAGAGTGAAAATCACAAGACCCATCCAGTTACTTGAAAAAGTATTAATCCACTTTCCTGTCACAACCGAGTTAATCATCGATGCGATAAGAAGTCCACCTGGCATAGTGCCGATAGCGGTATTAACGAAATCAGTCGCTCCGGTGAAAAAGCCAGGAATGAGAAGAACGATGTCATCTTGATTGACAAAAGTTGCTGAAAGGCCTCGACGAGCATCTTTTAGAAGGTGGGCAAACCCTCGGATTTTAGCATCACGATAAATATCGTATTGGTCGAGAAGGTTAATCGAGACGTTGGCAGATGGGTTGGGATAGACTTTGTGATCATTAACAATAAGTGCAGATGGGGTTAATTTTAATGTATTGGCAGCATGAAGGCTTAAATGGGGAAGAACAGTCTTGTCGTCGATACGGTAAAAGAGCTTAATTTGAACGGTTGCAGGGGCGTTAATGTTACCGACGGCGTTAAAGGACTCACGCAATCCGGCAACCGGCCCGTAAATGATACCCGCATCAGTGTTTAACCAAGAAGGCGGATGCATAGCATCGTACTGATAGGTTTTGAGATCTAGTTCTTTTCGGTTGAGATCGAGCTTTGCTCGCCCAAATATTTTTCTTTTTGTGACATAGGAGCCAACCACCACGGGAGTGTCAATGGTCGCCATAAATTTTTGAAAGTCTTTAATCACCTCTTTTGGGTAAGGGGTCGCAAAAACTTTGTCGATTATGATGATCTTGGGTTTTTTAGCAGCAATTGCGGAAATGACTTCCTTCCATATGTCTAGAGGAGGTTCAGCAGTTCCGACATAGGTGACTGAAATATCATCATAGACATAGATCTTTATGGAATCATCGAGGTCAGGGTGCTTTTTGAAATACTTGCGTGCGTGAAAGAGAAAGCTTTGCGAAAGC
>CAZBDM010000185.1:0-4507 GCA_964490675.1 uncultured Oligoflexales bacterium | reverse complement strand
AAAGCTCGCGGTTGAGGGTTTGACCCGTTTCGATGTTTTGAAGGATGAGCATCACCGCTAAGACAACAACAGATATGGTTGCGACTTTAATGGGAGATAGATAATCAGGCTTTTCGAATAATTTCTTCATCTCTGTAATTTTAGCATATGGCTCCTTGAGTCATGCTACTCTGGCGAGTTTTGTCGTATCTAAGATAATAAGAGAGTACGGACTATTTTCCGGCAGTGGTGAGTTGCTCGAACTCGAAACCTCCGAGAAGATCGAAATGGCGAGGATTTTTTTCTTTGGTCGGGTTACTCATATAGATTCTTTTGACAACAAGAACGTCGCCGCTTTCTGAGCGGATTGCGTTGACGTATTGATACTGATAGCCGTCAGCGGAAGAGTCCTTTTGATCTTCAAGATCTCTCACTTTGTCAAAGATCGTGACGTATTGGTTGGCCTTGGTCTGTTCGACAGTGATGCTGTTAGTAATTGTTTTTTCGTTGAACGGGTCGGTTTTTTCGACGATCAGACGGCCGTCTTTCTGGGAATAAATGCGAATGGTTTCACCAGCTCCATTAAGCCAGCCGTTATAGCTAAAAAGAGCCCAGGCTTCTTTGCTTCCCGTCATGGTCAGTAATTTTTCGAAAAAGAGCTGCTGGCGATCCGGGTGGATCGAAGCTTTAGTGACGTTTTCGCCTTCGAGGATTGTGCCGGTGGCTTGTTGTTTTTCGATGACTGGTCCGCTATTTTTGGCTTTTTGTAGTACGCAAGCACTGGTTGAGAGGCTGACGGCGAGTACCATATAGACATATGTGTTTTTTGTCATGTTTTCTCCCTCTAGGGTGCTAGTCGCAAAAGTCAATGCTCTCTATCGTCCTGGGTATGCCATAGTCTTTAACTTTTAGATCAACATAACGGAATTTCCGCCCCTTATAGGCCTTGGCCTTTTCCAACGTGATCTGTAGACGGCAGTCCTGTTTCATCGTCTTACGGTTACGGGCACAGACCGGAATAAATCCTGGATCGACCCGCTGGATGAGCTTGGCGTCGGGCTCGGGTTCGAGCAGCCAGTCGCATTGCTTACGCCCCTCTTTGTCGCAGCCAGCTAGAAGAAATATTAACGCGATGAAAATGAAACATTGATTAACTGGCGAAAGCTTCATAAAAACCCATTACACCGTGATTGAGCATCTTGTTGATGTTTGTCTTCTATTTTAACATGGTTTCATTGAACATTTTTTGCGCGATGCCATAGGAATTCTGTAATGACAAGAACCGTAGCCAACGAACTAGAAGCCTTTGAATCCCATATCGAAGCCCTGAAAAAATCACACTCTGTCGAGTGTCCCTGTCCTTACGGTTACATCATCAGCCCAGCTGAGCCACAAGCAACTGGCGGTTGCGGTAAACCGGTGGCTTTGACGCTAACCGGTATTGTGCACGGCAACGAGCTTGCTGGTCTGGCGATCATCAACGGCGTCCTTGCGCTGCTTAGAAGCGGGCTCCTCAAGCTTCCCTACAGACTTGGTGTTGCCCTCGGTAACCCAGAAGCATCACTGAAAGATGTCCGCTTTCTTGAAAAAGACTTAAACCGCAGTTTTGGCAATGATCTGACAGAAATGCTCGAGCAACGCCGCGCTAAAGAACTCGAAAGCCTTCTCTCGCAAACCTTCTATTATGTCGACTTCCATCAGACCGCTAAACACGCACCGCATCCGTTTTTTATTTTCCCCTTCGAAAGAGCTGGCTTTGACTTCGCCCGCGAGATTGCACCTCATCAGGCAATCGTTACGCACTGGGGCGACAGCTTTTCCAGTGAAGGTATGTGTACCGATGAATTCGTTAATAAAAACGGTGGGGTAGGGATTACCTGTGAAATGGGCCAGAATGGCTTTGACCCTTACCAGATAAGCTCAGGTATCGACGTCGCGTTATGGTCGATGCAAGTGGTTGGTCATCGGTTGGGTGTGCCTGGATTTAAATCAGTCGAACGACGTCATCAACTTAGTGAGCCTGGTCCGATCTACACCTGGGCGCAAGTCGCTCCCTGGCCTGAAGACGCTGATGAGCAAGTGCTTGATGAAGGCTGGCACAATTTTAAGCATGTTGAAAAAGGGGAACGCGTTGGGCAAGTAAAAGGAAAGCCCCTGCTGGCAGAGGCTTCTGGTGCGATGATATTTCCGAAATACCTTAGTGGGTCGGTGAAGTTAGTCCAAAAACCCACGGAGCTTTACCGTGTCATGAAAGTTGTTGGCGAAGATGAGCTGCCGGGCTAAGGGCGACCACCTCTATCACCTTTTTTTGCGCCTGCTTTGTTTTCTTCTGAAGATTCATCAGAGGTACCACCGAGTAAGTAGCTAAGCTTTGCTGGTTTCATTTTTATACCACTCCCTTGTTTTTTGGTTCCATTTTGATACCACACTTTATATTTTCGTCCTGAAAACCTGAATAAATCAGTGGGTATCGTTTCCCCTCGTCTTTACCTTAGCAATTAATGGACCAATCTCTCTATTAGTCTACCATGTTAAATGTACAAATGAAGCTAAGATCTTCGTTGTCCTGGCCCAAGTTAACCTCAACTGAAGTTTGATTGGCAAGGAAAATATGGATCAGGAAGTTGATGAGAATAGCATCGATGAAGGAAATCTCTTGGATTGTGGGGTCGACAAGTTCTGCAGAATTGATTTTTTGTAAATTTAGAAAGGTTCTTGCGTCATTTTGACCTATGAAAGTAATGATCAAACGAAGATCATCGTCTTGATCTATTTTTATCTTCGCTTGTGTTGTTCTGTTCGAATCATGTGAAGTCAAAAGGTAAAGTCCAGCCAATAAAAAATGTAAGGTGAGCTTCTTATCAATATTGACAGGGAGGTGCTCAAAGCCTTCGTCGCTCTCTTCCAAATGGACATCAATGTCTTTTGAGATTTTTTTAAAAATAGGATTATATTCCGCATGGAAATCTTTCAAGATCCTATCAATGCTTATCGGCTCACGGTTAAAGCCATTGTCTTCTAATTTGGTCAAAAGTAAGACGGTCTTAATTGAAATTTGAATAGTAGCGGTTTGTTTTAAAGAATCGATCGAAAGCTCTTTGATTTCTTCATCAGGTACTGTTTTCAAGACATCTAACATACCCTGCATTTTTGCGACTGGCGTATTAAGGTTGTGACTGATTAGTGAAATAAAATTTGTTTTGATATCGACAGCTTCTTGGTGGATTCGTTCAGTCACTGTATTCTGACGTTGCTTGAAGGCGTGTAACGCTAATCGACCGAAGTTTGCAAACAGAAAAGTCGATGCACCCGAAAGGATCGCTTCAAAAAGTGGAAAATAAAATTGATGAAAACGAATCAAAAAAGCATTGATGAAAGGCACGCTTATGACGAAAAAGAAGTATAAAATAACAACCCTTGTTGCGCCGAACTTGTAAAGCATAAAAAAGATCAAAAGAGAAAGTATGACGGCAAAGGAATAAGTCGCTTCTTTTGGTGCGACCTTAATAAAAGCTTCGTCAATGAGCATTGTGTTAAACTGAGCGAGGAATTCGTGATAGAATGTACCATTTTTAGATGGGTCTTTTGATTTATCGTCGAGTGGAGTGTAGAGAACGCCAAGCTCAAAAAATGATGAAATACGGAAGACATCTCTTTTCATCTTGTTGCCGATGAAAACGAATTTTTCTTCGAGTTCCTTAACATTAAAATCATCAGAGAGAACTTCTAGAAAGCTGTATTCTCGGAAGTCTTCCTTATCGTTGAAGTAGAGAAGAAAAGACGGATCGACTGTGGGTAGATTCAAAGTCAAATAGTCTTCAATGACTTCATTCTTTCCCCTTTTGGTAAAGAAGGATTGAAGCGTGTCTTCCGTCCAAGTTTTGTCAAAAATACAGGATAAATTCACGGAACTAAGACAAGTCCAGGCAAGGGTAATATCAAACGTGTTATTGATGGTGTCGGGGAGTTCCTTTTTATCTTTTAAAGTCATAGAGAACTTTTTGCCGTAGTCAAACCTAGCCTGTGAGAAGCTTAGCTGGTAGGCGGTTTCTTTTATATCATTTGGAACGAGACTGATATGCGCTTCTTTGATGTCCGTGTCTTTAATTTTATTAATAAGGTTTTCGAGAGCAATGCGGTAGTACTCTGAGCCAAATTTATCTTTAAAGTGAATCTTGTCACGTTCCTTAAAGCTGATGATAACTCCACTATTGCTGGTCTTAGTTGCTCTTGGGCCGGCTATTTTTAAGCTTTGCTCGATGAGGTTGTTTTTTATACTTGCTGCAATATTTCGGTGGGGCTCACCAGAAAAGAGCAAGAAAAAAATAAGTATGAGAAGAAGGGTAGCAAGACTTAAAGGCGTAAGGATATCTAGCCACCACAGGCGAGACTTTATTTTTTCAAACAACTCATTGTTAAGTCTATTAAGTTTCATGCTCTTTATTTCATTGGTAATACAACGGTAAACTTACTACCTTTATTCATTTCACTATCTAACAAGATAAAGCCATCAATTTTTTCGGTAAAA
>CAZBDM010000184.1:393-7966 GCA_964490675.1 uncultured Oligoflexales bacterium | reverse complement strand
AAAGTTGGGCCAGCTTGGAAAGGATCTTGGCAGAAAAATGTTGATGGAGATTAGCACGGTGTTTTCTCCAGATACGATACTAGGGTGGTATAGGAAATACGTCGCTCAAAAATATGACTCGTCAAGAAAACGCAAGAAGAGGAAGCCAGGGCGACCACGCACTAAGGATGATATTGAAGCCCTAGTCATTAAGATTGCCGACGAAAACTCAACGCATGGATATACTAGGATTGTTGGTGTATTAAAAAATCTTGGGATCACAATTGATAGGATTACTGTCAAAAACATCTTGGCTCGACATGGCGTCGAGCCCGCGCCAGAAAGACAAAAGGGCGGAATGAAGTGGAGCCAATTTATTAAAACTCATATGGACGTTTTGGCAGCGACAGACTTTTTTACGGTGGATGTTGTAACGTGGTTTGGGGTTGTCACATATTACGTTCTGTTTTTCATCGATTTGGAAACACGGGAGGTTTGTTTTGCTGGAGCGACACCAAATCCAAATGATGATTTCGTGTGTCAGTGTGCAAGACAGTTGACCGACGACTTCGATGGTTTTCTCAGTGGGAAAAAATATTTGATCCACGATCGCGACACGAAATACACGGAAAAATTCAGGGGAATCCTAAAGAACAAGGGTGTAGAACCATTAAAACTTCCTGCCCGGAGTCCAAATTTGAACGCCTTCGCAGAGCGCTTTGTGCTTTCAGCAAAAACTGAATGTTTTTCGAGCATGATTGTCCTTGGTCAAGCGGGGTTATGGCACGTCATCAAGCAATATCAAGAACACTATCATCGCGAGAGAAATCATCAAGGCATCGGCAATGTCATTCTGTTTCCGGACAAGAACGTGGGTTCAACTCGCGGAAAGATCATTCGTAGAGACAGACTAGGTGGGATGCTGAAACATTATTCCCGAGCAGCCTAAATAAAAAAACGGCTTGTAAAAAGCCTCATTTCTTCCTGGCCCCGCCATGCATTTTTGCATCTACAACAAAAACAGTTCATATTTCTTCTAACCAAACCACCCTACAAATCTATTCCACTGCTATATTTGTAGATTGAAACTCTTCTGCTGCTTCATTCGACTTTTTCAACACCACGGGTTATGCGATCAGGCCAATTCCTTCATTCTATGGGGCGAGTGATCCCCTTCAGGCAAAAGAGCGCACAGAGCAGGCTGTAAACTCAGGAGTCTGGTTAGTGGTCGGACCGAGAAGAAGCAACCATTACCTCCTTGCAGCCAGAGGTAGCGGCAATATTCCAACCGTAAGCCTTATGGCATCGTCAGATGAAGTGACTAAACTGGGACCGGTGCATTTGTCGCTAGTCGCACCAAATTCGGTTATGGCGCAGGTTGCAGCTGATGAAGCTTTGACGCGGATAGGCAAAAAAGCCATGAAGACTTACATTTCGATCGTCCGCGAAGACTGTGTTTTTTGTAAGGGGTTTGCCACCGAGTTTGATAAGGCGGCGATGCCCATCGGTCTACAGAAAAAAGCACAGATTTCGATACTATCAGATGAACCTGAGTTAAAGGAAATAGCCGAAGCCATCGAATCATACAAACCTTCGTTTGTTCTTCTGCCCAACTATTCCATAGTTTCAGGATTTCTCATCGAAAAGCTTCACAAGAAATATCCCGATCCATTTTTTGTCGGAGGTGATGGCTGGGGCACGAACTTTGGATTCGTTGAAAATGGCCGAGATATCGGAGACGCCAAAGGCTTTACAGTTCGCGGCAACCCTCCGGTTGATGTTGGATTAAGGTCCTTTTCCACTGGAATGAAGCTGCTAGCCAAACCAGGGCTGGTACCAGTGTCCAGCGCAACAGCTCTGAGTTTGATAAAAGCTATCGACAGTATGACATCGCTCTTATGTGACCACAGGCCGAAACAGCGGCCTGATTTCGTTACTAAATTTGAAACGTCGGGTAAGAGCTATTTTGCTGCCCCGTGGGGAGTCAGCATCTATCAGCTAAGCTCTGGAAACATCGTTTATCAAAAATCTTCGAGGGCATTCTAGTTGGGAGTATGCGGAAACAAATCAAGAACCCTAAAACAGCTGCTTTTGCTATCATGGCTGGCTCCCGTTGCGTTGACGATCGTTGCTAGTTCTGGCGTCTTCTTGTTTCTAGGGTGGTTGGATTTCCAAAACAGTATTGATGTCACACTGACTGACTTGCGTGACAAATCACAGATTGCCGCTCGCAGGGTCTCAGCGGAATTACTACTTCAAGAACATGGCGCAGCCGACTCTGTTCTGCAAAAATTACAAGCAGAAAGCCAAGTGGGCGCTATGACGTTGACTAATAATCCACCTTGCGCAGCCGCTAAGGATGTATGCAGCAAGGTCCTGGATAATAGCATTTTGGTCGTGAGACTAGTTCCTCAGGTCAGACCCCCGCAGTATTTGGTCCTAAATAAAGACCAGCAATCTTTTTCGCGTTTCTTAAACCTTAAGTTTCTGGGTTGGAGCACATTGCCAGTCTTCTTCCTGATGGCAACAGGTTTGGTGATTCAGATGGTTTTTCTGCAAAGGAAGGTTCTTGATCCAGTGAAAGCGCTTGTGGGTGCCGGTGACGCTAAATTCTCGTTGCAAGAAGAATGGCCGGTGGAGGTTAAACAAATCGGTGGGGAGCTGAAGGCTGCTTTCGAAGCGAAAGAGCAGGCTGTTTTCGCCCTTCTGGCTAAGGGTGTTATTCATGATATAAAAACGTTCATGCATTCGCTACTCATCGCTACCGATATGATTGGTGAATCTTCGGACAAGGAAAAACGCATGCGCCGGCTTGAAAACCTATACACTGCCAGCAAAACAAATCTGCCGAAGATCAAGCGTATTATTGAGCTTACCCTCGATGGCAGCAGCGATATCCCTATTAACAAGAGCAAAACAAGCGTAAATCAAACCATCGAAGGGGCTGTTGTCGCAAATGCTTCCTATGCAGCAGAAAAATCAGTCGTCGTCGAATTTGCTGAAATTGATGACATCGTAGCTGCTCACGATCCGGTTCAGTTGGAGCGTGCCATTGCCAATCTTATCAGAAACGGAATTGAAGTCTTTTCAGGGTATAAGGATGAATCTAAGAGAATGCGAAAGGTCCGCGTTTCTGTGACTGAAGAAAGTAGCGAGTCGGTCAGATTCAACATAGAGGACTCTGGGCCAGGCTTTGAAGGCGAAACTGACAATTTTATGCCAGTAAAATCAACAAAGGCGCATGGTGCAGGCTTGGGACTTTATATTACCAACAAAATTATTGAAGGCCATTTGGGAAAGCTTCATGTGATGCGGTCAGAGGCATTAGGAGGCGCTAAATTTTCGATCTCACTGCCAAAGGGGGTGTAAGGAATGAATCGACGGCCAAGACTTCTCGTCATTGATGATGATCAGGTATGGCTTGATCAAGTGCCAATGCTTTTCGAAGACGAATGTGAAGTCGATACATACCCCAGCATTGATCAAGGGATCGAGGCTGTGACACGCCACTTTTACGATGTCGTACTACTAGACCTTAATTTTGAAGGTGATACCCGAAGCGGTTTAGAGGTTTTTCAACGTATTCATGCCCTCGATCGGGAAACTGACGTTATTGTTATTAGCGGCGAAACCGATCACCGCAAACTCATAGAGGTTTTTAATGCTGGTGTCTCTCGGTTCCTAGCGAAAATGAGTGAAGCATCAGAGGTAAGAAAAATAGTCTACGATACTCTCAAAGATCGTGAGACGCGCCTAAAGGCGCTGGCAAACGCATCGGAAGCAACAGGCATCACTTTGATTGGCAGCTCACTACAAATGCAAAAACTTCGAGCGGATATTGTGCGCGTGGTCAAATCCGGTGCACGTGACGTGCTTCTCCAAGGCGAAACAGGGACCGGCAAAGAATTGGTGGCAAAGAGTATCGCTTTCCAGGCCGACCCGTCGCGCCGGTTCATTGTTGTCCACTGCGGTGCAATCAATGAGAATCTGATTGAGTCAGAGTTTTTTGGGCATGTGAAAGGTGCGTTTACAGGTGCTGACAGAGAGAAAATAGGCGCATTCGAAGCTGCCCGCGGTGGTTTTGTCTTTCTAGATGAGGTCGGTGAAATGCCTCTCAGCCAGCAAGCTAGGATTTTGCGAGTCCTACAGGAAAGAGTCGTCCAGCGAGTCGGTTGCTATCAAGAGAAGCCAATCAGCTTTCGCTGTGTAGCTGCAACACATGTCGATCTAGTGCGTGCAGTCAAAGAAGAAAAGTTTAGAGAAGATCTCTACTACCGAATTGCCAAGGACGTGATTCATGTTCCGTCGCTAAGAGAACGGGTAGAAGATATTCCAGAGTTGGTGCACTATTTCCTTAACAAGAGTGGCGCAGGACGGTCTCTCACCATCACGGGGAAGTCTTTAGAGCTTCTTCAAGCCTATGATTGGCCTGGCAATGTCCGGCAACTCAACGGCGTTGTCGAGAGTCTGGCTTCGAGGAGTGAAGGAGATGTTATTCGAGAAAAGGACATTTATAAAGCAATTCCTGAAGTGGCAGCTGTCAAAAGCATTCCGCCGCGAAGTCTGGTGGGTGCTTACAGCGCTTCGCTGATCATGAACGAACGGCAGCGCTTCGAAAAAGCGATTATCCGTGCCAATGGCAACCGGACGGAAGCGGCAAAGAGCCTTGGGATTTCGCGGGCGACGTTTTTTAGGCGGGCTAAGGAGCTGGGGTTGGTAAAAACCAGATCAGGAGTTGGTGAAGGAAAAGGGCAGTTATTATGAAAACTGGAAGAAACGACCCATGCCCATGCGGCAGTGGCAAAAAATACAAGAAGTGCTGTCTAGCTGGTGCACAGGCTCAAAAGGTCGAAGACATTACCTACCGAAGGTATCGAGACATAGAAAGTAAACTGATCGATCGCCTTTTTCAGCATGCCCTAGAAGTCTTTGGCCCAAGCTCTATAGAGGAAGCTTGGAATGAATTCCATTGTTGGAATGACCCTGACGGATATGATCCAGAAAGCCCATTGAATCAGATATTTGGCCCATATTTTCTGTTTAGTTGGGAAATTGATCCAGAGGATACGGAATGTGATAAAGCGCTGGTTGGCAAGACTGTTGCCGAGACATTCATTTCAGCAAAACGAACGCGATTGACTAAGGAAGAGCTTGAGATCCTTGAAGCGACAAACCGATCTTTGTTTGCTTTTTATGAAATCATTGATGTCAATCCTGGAGAGGGTTTCACCTTACGGAATGTCCTAACGGAGCGAGAGTATGAGGTCACAGAACGGTCAGGTTCTCGGGGCGCAAGCAAGGGCGATGTTATGTTCGGGGCACTTTTTGAAATCAAAGAACGCCATCAAACGCTAGCCATGTCTCCTTATATGCTGCCTCCTATTTCCATCCAGGCGCTTATGGATGTTAGAAAGAGACTGCAAAAGCAGCTAAAACTGAAGGTGCTGAAGGATTCACAGATTGCAGATTTTGACATAGAACTGCGTGAAGTCTATTTCAGTTTGTTAGAGCCTCTCCTTAACCCACAAATGCCCAAGCTGTGTAACACTGATGGCGACCCTTTAGTGCCACAAACACTTTATTTCGATATCCAGTGCCCCGATGAGGCCTTTTCAGCTCTTAAATCTGTGACAGCAGGATTCGTCAGCGAAGCAGAACTTCGAGCGGATGCTAAAATCAAAGACGGTAAGATTTACGAAGTGGAAATTCCTTGGTTTAAGAGAGCTAAATCGGGATCAAAGTCCGGCTCCAATACGGTCCTAGGCACGCTGAACATTGCTGGCAAGCGGTTGACGGTGAATGTGAATTCTAATAAGCGTGCCAGTACGATCAAGAAGAAAATAGAGACAAAGCTTGGTTCAGCAGTCAAGTTTAAAACAAAGGTCATTGAAAGTATCGAGGGCAATATAGGACGTGAGGCAGCTCAAGGCGGATCTGCGGCTTCTGCAATTCCGCTTGATCAATTGCCGCCAGAGGCTTTGGACGCGGTGAAGAAGATGGCTGACGAACATTGGAACAAATGGTTTGACGAAAAAATACCTGCGCTTAATGGAAAAACCCCGAAACAGGCAGCAAAGAGTAAAGAAGGGCGGGAGCTTCTTTCAGCATTACTAAATTCCTACGAACAGAGGGCAAGCCTTCCCGAGAATGAAGCAACAAATCTATTTCAACCTGACGTAGATAAGCTTCGTGAAAAGCTTGGGCTGAACTGATTCGACAAAGGACTTTTTCGGTACGAGGGAGCCAGAAGCTACGGCAATAGGCGTCACTATTTTGGGCTCTTGCTAGCCAATTTGAGCTATTTGAAATACTTTTATATTACAGCCTGTTACAGGGTGCATCTAAAGTTATATGGTATTTCTGCCGAAGATATAGTATATTTCTTCCTGGTAGGCGACTGAGAGGTGCACTATGAAGACACAAAAGGCAAAAGAAATTATCGATACCCTAATCAGCCAACTGTCCCTCACTAGGACTCAGTTTGCGGCCATGATTGGCGTGTCAGAAAGAGCCCTGAGTGACTGGGCGAATAAGTCACTTGAAGAAATGACCACCGAGAAGGCAAAAAGGTTTCGTCGGCTTGTCGAGGTCGTAGATTATCTGAATGCTAAGGTCGGGGATAAGAACCATGGAACTGTTCGTGACATTCTGGAAGATGGGCGCGTACCCATGAGCGGTGTTGGTGACGATGATAGCCTCAGTCTGATCTCCTATATATGTGCTTCACCAGGGGATATGGGTTGGCGAGCAAATGCAGATGCAGCTATGGCTGAGTATCTTGGTTTAGGGAGTGAAGAACAACGTGACGCTGCAATTCAGTAGCTTGAGAGATTTTACCGACCACCTGGAAAATATCGCAAAGCCGTTTCAAATGAAAATTATGGGTATGCAGCGGCCGGAAGTCCATTATACGGCCACAATGCTGGCCGCTGTATATGAAGATACTCCGGACCCAGATTCTATGGGGAAACCATGGGATGCATGTTTTGGAACCATTAGAAAGCGAGGCGTTAATCTTGATGCCGCAAAAACCTATTCTGAGCAAATTGTTGCTGCCGGTGATGGGTCCAACCATTTCCAAGGCGACATCGTCGAACTACCGGTGGACCTAAATGCATTTGGACTAAAAAAGACTCTAACCCACGCCATCCTTATTTCTCATAGTTGTGACATTGGAGCTTCGCCATTCATCACGGTATGCCCCGTGATCTTTGAACATGAGGCTGATGCATCCTTATTGTCTCTCCTGAAAGGAAAGGCCGTTGCAAACCCAAAGGCTGAATTCCAAAATCTACTGCGAAACGAGCAGCATCGGTTCCTAGGCTTGCCAGCTCATGGTAAATCCAAACGAAATGACGAGCCCATTGTGGTGCCTTTGTCATTAAAGATGTCAATTCCAAAAGCCAGACTTGACCAGAGTTTGCCAGTACTGAGGCTAACATACCGTGCAAACGCCTACCTCCAAATGCGACTTGCCACACTTCTTATGCGTGATGTCCAAAGGTCGGACGAAACTAGAGATTTCTGATTGTGCCATAGCGACATGCGGCTAGCAGGTTTTTGAGACTATTGCGGACTCGTCGGCAAAAACATG